>JAAYJY010000123.1 GCA_012522705.1 Syntrophomonadaceae bacterium
AATGGACAGCGGCTATCGACGATGTTGAGGTCACCAGTTACCAGGTATTCATGGATTGCAAGTCCCGTAACTCATTGTCTGCCTGCAACCTTACCTATACCTGGTCTGGATGCCTGAAGCCGGGAAGCTAGACCTTCACCGCGCAAGCCAGTGAGGCGGCCGGCAACTGGGGTGCCGATGGCCCAAGCGTGGAGATCATAATCCCGAAAAACCAGAATCATAAGTAACTGTACAACCAGAGGGACCAACGTATTTGGCCCTCTGGTCTACTGAATTTAGCTGGACAGCAGAACTCCGCGGCTAATGCAGAGGTGCCAGGAGCAAGCAACAGTAATTATCAACGAGATGATTAATATAACCGGTCGGGATTTATTATGATAGGAGGCAACCGGCATGCAATGTAATAGTTGGCATAGAGGAAGAACCATCACCATTTTTATAATACTGCTTCTGATTGTTTCTATCTCCGGGTTGGGCTGTACTTCCGCGGTGGAGCCTCCAGCGGATGCGCTGATTATCGAGGGTAAGGCGGTAAAAGGGCAAACGTTCTTTACTTTGGATAAATTAAAATCCATGCAAGATGGTTTGGTGGAAGCCGATTATTGTTCTGTCAATACCTATGGAACCAGAGAATATACTCATTTCAAAGGTATCTGGGTTGGCCATATCGTAAATGAATTAAACTTGAAGGCCAATGCTGAACGGGTCTCTTTTATTGCCTATGACGATTATACGGCTGAGTACTCCATTTAAAATGCTATTAGGGATGATTATATTGACGATCAAAACCCGGAAACCAAATATAAAATGATTTTGGCCTGGGAAGTGAACGGACGCGAATTGGACCCGAGGATGGGTATGCCTTTGCAGTTGGTCGTCGGGCAACGTCATCCGGGTGAGGCAAATAAGCCGTACTGGGTCCGAACGGTCAAGACTATTCGTATTGACTGATTAGTGTCACACCATCAATGCTGCCTCAACAGGCGTGAAATTATTGACGCTTACGTCACAGGGATGTCATGGGCGATTCTCTTGACACCTTCGCGGGATGTCGAGATGATCCATTTTCCATCCTACATATCATTTATCATTCGGATGATCTCATCCTTGTGGACCGTAGTCTGACCGGACATCAACAAGTCCAACAACTTATCTATGATCTCCTTTACAGGCAGTTTATCAAGGTTATCCCCAGCCTCAAAGGTGCAAAAGAACTCTTCGTCGATACTGTTAATGTGCTCACATTGCAGACATTCCGTTCCCAAGACGGGCGAATCCGTCTGCGGACACAGGTTAAAATTATTTAGAACAATAATTGTCTTATCCAAATGATCCAATGTTTTTCGCCTCTCCTTATCTAGCATGTGTATGGAGGGGGAGGTCTTTGACATACCAATATTATAAATCACGATTCGGGTGTCAAAATAACCGTCCCCTGTAACACTCTAATGGGTGGTCAAGCGCTGGAACCTGCGGTTGCCATTCCTTGATCTTGGTTCAATCTCTTTTCTATGTACCCCATCCCATAATCAAAAATGACAGCCATCAGCATCAAGATGAGGGTTACCTTCATAAGAGTGTCCATATCCTGAATCATAATAGCCCGGTTTATAACCGAACCCAGACCTCCGCCACCGACAAATGCCCCGAATACGGCTGTCCCTATAGAATTAACGATCGCAATTCTTATACCCGTAAAAATCATGGGAAATGCCAAAGGCACCTCTACTTTTATTAATTGCTGCATTTCAGTCATACCCATTCCGACTGCTGCTTCTTTAATGCCAGGGTCTATATTCTCCAAACCCACATATGTGTTCCTAACGATGGGCAGTAATGAATATAGAGTCAACCCTATGATCACGGTAGTCTTGGTAGGTCCGAACAATATCATAATAAGTCCGAGGGTCGCTAAGGCCGGAACTGTTTGAAGCACATCAACCAGCCACATAATGGGGTTTCTGGCCGGTTTGAACAGGTAGCAGCAGATCCCCAGAATCAAACCAATCAAGGCTGCAAACAGACTGGCCATCAATACCAGATACATGTGTTCGCCTACTTTATCCCAACCAAACATGCTCACATCACGCACCTCCCTGCAAACCGCGAGGTGTTATTTTTTTGTGGACATAATCGATCAGATATCCGAGTCCCAAGGCAATAATGGCGGATGGTATGGCTCCGCCGATAATTAAGACCTGATTGTTGGTCTCAATTCCCCGGTAGACAAACTCGCCCAGTCCGCCCAGTCCAATCATAGCCGCCAAAACCGCCCAACTTACCGTATATATGGTAGCCATTCTCAATCCGCTGATGATAGGATTCATCGCCATGGGCAGCTCAACCTTGAACAATATTTGCATGTCGCTCATGCCGCATCCTTTGGCGGCTTCTTTCAAACTTGGGTCAACACCAATAATTCCGGTATAAGTGTTTTTTAATATCGGGAAAATCGCATATATGGTAAGGGCAACTAGAACCGTTATCGGTTTTATGCCCAGATAGATAAACAATACGCCTATGAAAATCAGTCCGGGAATCGTCTGAAAGATGCCCAATAACGGAATAACCGCCCTTGATATATTGGGGGCTCTTGACAACAAGATGCCGACTATCAGGGCTATGACAAAGGCTATACCGACAGATGTTAAAACATACTGCAAGTGAACTAAAGAGGCCTTTAACAGCATGTCTCCATATTTGTCCAGGAAACTAGTCATTATAGTCATTGTCATCACCCCATACTACACTGGCCAGGGACTTGGTCATGCTGGTTTTGGTTATGATCCCGGCCACCGTTTTGTCCCGGTTCAAAACCGCCAGATAGTCAATGTTGGTGGCTATCAAATGATCAAATGCATCCTTGGCATTGGTGTTCACCATAACCGATGGGGTGTCCAGTTTGACCATTTTGATAATCGGTTCCCCCGGTTTGCCGTGTTCCATTATATCTTCGATATTGGCTCGGCCCTTATATTTGTTGTTTTTATCAACCACAATTACAGAGTCTATTTCCCTTTGCTTCATGAGCTCAATACATTCCAGTGTCTTTTTTGTTTCGGGAACCGTAAGTACTTTGAGCCTCATCACATCCGCACAGATCAAATCATTACCGCTCCGGGAATATGACAATTTGCCCATGAATCTGCTGATCATGGGATGAGCAGGATTCTCCAGCATTTCCTCCGGGGAGGCCGCTTGCAGAACTTTTCCTTCGTTCATGAAGACAATTCTGTCCGCCATCTTGACGGCTTCCCCCATATCATGGGTTACGAAAATGATGGTTTTATGAAGTTTCTTATTCAAGGCTTTTAATTCATCCTGAAGAATGTCTCTGGTAATAGGATCCAATGCTCCGAAGGGCTCATCCATCAATACCACCGGAGGCCCGGCTGCTATTGCCCTCAAGACACCTATACGCTGCTGCTGCCCACCGCTTAACTCTCTTGGGTATTTGTGTGCATTCTCTTCGTAAGAGAGATCAGCAATTTCCAATAACTCGCGAACCCGTTTGTGTTGTTTTTCCTTGCTCCATTTGAGCAGGCTGGGAACGACTGATATGTTTTGCTCAATCGTCATGTTAGGGAACAATCCTATCTGCTGTATGACATAGCCAATATTTCTGCGCAGCTCCACCGGATTTATTTCCTTGATATTGCTGTCATCGATATAAATATTGCCCTCATCATATTTGATCAGCCGGTTCAGCATTTTTAATGTAGTTGTTTTCCCACAGCCCGAAGGGCCGATTAGTACAAGGAATTCGCCATCGTCGATGGTTAAACTGAGATTGTCGACTACCGTAACATCCCCGTATTTTTTCGTGACGTTTTCGTATACAATCATTCAATCATCTCCACCGATACAACATTTGTCAAGGAAGGAACCAAGCAACCATTTGTTATAAAATTATACACTTAAAATGTAGGGCTATGGTCATAAATATTGATTCAAAAAGTTGGTTTGCCGACAGCACTTGGAGATTGGGACACAGAGGTCAGTAAGCAGAGTGTAAAAAATCCGGGGGCAGCGCCCCGGATTTTTGATTAAACCAATCTAATCCTTTGCTCTAACAGCTTTTTTATTCAACTGTCGGATAACGGTCGATGTAGCTTCTGCAACAGTTTTTCCCCTAATCCTTTACTTGGACAAACCGATTCCAACCAGGAATTCCTTGGCAACTTCATAAGCATCCCGACCGTCGACATAAACATAATAGTTTAATTCTGTCATGGTTTCATTGTCGATTTTGCCGGCCAATTTATTCAGCACCTCCTCCAAATTCGGAGCTGTCTCCTGGAATTCCTCAAACAAGGTGCTTCTTACCTGGTAAGCTGCATAATACTGCGGGAAGAATGACTTATCATCCTCCAAGGTTATCAAATTGGATTTTTTAAGCAATCCGTCAGTCGAATATCCCATTGTGACATCAATGTTGCCATTATCGATAGCGGCATATTTTAGACCGATATCGATCGACTTGCTGTCTTTCCAGGCAATACCGTAAGTCTCGTTGAAAGGGACAAAACGCATGGAAGCTTCTTCATCAAAGAATTCATGTTCGGCTCCGAAAACCAAATCCTTCGTGTAAGGAACCAAATCACTTATCGTTACGATGTTATTCTGCTCCGCAAAGTCTTTCTTAACAGCGATTGCATAAGTATTCTGGAATCCGAATTTATCGGTTAAGGTAAGCCCCAGCGCTTCCGCGCCTTTTTCTTTTACCCATTCGTACAGATCCTGACCTTCTGGCACATCGGTAGTATCATGACCCATTAACGTGGTTAGGTGAGTACCATCATATGAAACATACAAATCGACTGCTTTGGTCCTATTGGCTTCCGCGGCGGAAACAGTCTGCATGGAATCATGCCATTTAACATCCAAATCCGTGTTTTCTTCAATTAGAATCCCTGCCATCTGCTCTAATATTTCGATTTCGGAAAACTGGCCATGAAGCAGCATAAATGTCTTTTTGTCATCGCGGCTGCCGCAGCCTGCAACCGACATCGTCAACATGAGTATCGCTAAAAGTATACTGATTTTTCTTTTCATTATCCAGAACCCCTCCTTTATGTTTACTTTGCCATTAAGAACTCGACTTAGGTTCAATTTCTTAAGAATTTCAATCAACCGCAGCAATAGAATCTGGTTTGTAAAGTTGGTGTTAGGCACCAGAGTCGTATACCCCTGCTTATCTGCACCAAGACCACCTCCCTCCTGCTTACCATTTTCGGCACAATTTGGGCCGAATCCTGCCAATTGGCAATTTATTTTGATAAAGGCGTCTGTGCAGCCAGACTTTCTCTAAAACCCGGCATCATGTGAATGTAGACTGGCAGAGATTGCAGAGGCTAGCAGAGGGAAGCATTGGGGTGATAAATGGTGGCGCACTGTGCGCCCAGCGCATCATAGCAGTCGGGCGTACCAAGTTCTATCACATGCAGGATATCGGCTTTCCCTACACCTCGATATCCTGAATGGCTTTATTTCACACAACAAAAAACCCAGGCTCTTGAAAATGAGCCTGAGTTATTGCCAACCGCATAATGTTCACCCAATATAACGATCGTCGCTTATTGGTGATTACAATGAAATAAACAAACATTTGGTGGAGACGAGGGGACTCGAACCCCTGACCCCCTCGTTGCGAACGAGGTGCTCTCCCAGCTGAGCCACGCCCCCACAGCAAAAATGATTATATCATATTTTCAGTCTATTGGCATTGCTTTTTCCCGCCCGGGCTTAAGATGGGGAATAGGATTGGTGATCCCACCACGCTTCGGTCAGGAAGTCATAGGTATTCTCCATGGTGTCCAGGTGGGTAACCTCCCATTCAGCCAGGCTGGTATAGAGTTCCTTGGCTTGGGGTATTTTGGTCTGTTCAGCCGCCTGGCGGTAATAGTCGATGGAAGCCTTTTCCATCATGATGGCGATATGAAACACTGATATCTCCATGGCGTTCTCAGTTTCCATCCCATGGGTGGCGGTGAATATCTTCGGAGAAGGAATCCCTTTGAGGTCAAGTTTTTCCAGCTTGATTTCACCCCCGGCGGTCAACTGGGTCATCATCTCCCGCAACATCTCCTGGTGTCTTCTCTCATCCTCGGCCAGGTGCAGAAATGCCTGACTGGCATCCTGGTCCCGGGTATCCTGGGCGGCCCGTTTGTAAAACTTCTCTCCCTCGATCTCGTTGAGAATGGCGGTCTTGAGTATCTTGATTTCATTATTATCCATGTAAAACATACTCCCTTCTGTTATCTTCTGACCATATTGTACCAAACCTAGAGGGCTGACATACACCTTTCCCCGTGGCTTTTGCTGAACAGTGGCCAGGTCAGAGTCAGATCGTATCAATCCAAAGGCTGATTAAGGGTCTGGTTGGTGGCGGCCAGCACCTTTTCCAGTTCAGGGATGGCTTCAGGCCCGAAAACCGGCTCGGTGCCAGCCTTGATGGCCGCCAGGGTTTCCTCAATGGGAACTACCCGGAAGGTTCTTTGCTGGCCTACATAATAGGGGTGGATGTAGGTGGGTACGTAATTTA
>JAAYJY010000124.1 GCA_012522705.1 Syntrophomonadaceae bacterium
ATGGAGCCCCAGCGCAAAGCGATCTGTTGCCGGCTCATCTCGGTGTTGAGGTAGAGGATATTGTGTTCGCTCTTCACGGCGATAGCATTGGCCGTATGCAGTGCAAAAGATGTTTTGCCATGACCGGTCTGAGCCCCCAGGATGATCAGATCCCCCGGTTTGTAGCCCAGGGTAATTTTGTCCAGATTATAGAAACCGGTGGGCAGCCCATCCAGGGGGATAACCCCTTTGTGCTTCTTTTTTATCTCCTTGTAACGGAGAAAACGGCGCTCCACCTCATCGTAGCCCAGCCGGGCCATCTCTTCCGGGCTATCTATCCGGTCATCGATTTCCAGAGCGGTCAGGTTGGTCAGTTCCTCCTCGGCCTCCATTAAAACTTGCTCCACATCCCGCTCGGTCTCCTCCCGCAGCAGTTGATAGCTTTTACGGATGAAAGCCTCAAACTTGCGCAGGCGGCTGCGATCGCGCACTCTCTTGACCCAGAATGCGATATTGCCATCATAGATGTAATGCTCCGCAATATATCTCAGCTCTTCGGCCTCCCGGGCGCTGGTCAGCATGCCCAGGGTATGGGCTTCCTTGACCAGTTCAACGTAGGTGGGCCGGACTTCCCGTTCATACAGGCTGCAGGTCAGTTCGAATATGGTGGCATGCTGAGGAGAATAGAAATCCTCCGGTTGCAAAGAATTGCAGGCCTCGATGCAAGCCTCTTCCGAGTGCAGCATGGAAGAGATCACCCGCCGCTCACTTTCCAGATCGATCAAATGGGCTTGTGGTTCCATTTCCAGCATGGCCATTGGCTTCCCTCCATAAAAAATGCCAGGATTCAACCTGGCCATAATTATACCTCATTTTATATATAATTTTATCGTTACCTGCCCTAAATCTGCGCCAGTGATTCCAGCCTACACCTTGCTCTTCAACTCGGCCAGGATCTCGGGCGGCACGTAGAATTCCAAATCACTACTGTCGTTTGTGGCCGGGGCAGTTTTGCCGAAGCTGGCGGCTTTGGCGCTCCGGGAACGGTTTTTGTGTTCGGTGAGCTCTTTTTCGACATCGCTCAAGGTCCTAATCTCTTTGGACATCCAGTTGTTGAGCACGCTATCGATATACTCCAGGCTGCCGTTCTTGGTGCGCTGGCACATCAGTTCACCCGCCTTCATGATCATCGGGTGGGTAAAGCCCCAGTCATAACGCCATTTATGGTATACCTTGCGCCGGGCTTCGGCACCCATATCCAATCCGGTGAAAGCCCCGAATTCAGCCGCATCGGGGTCGAAATGGGCCCGGGCCGCAATTTTTTTCTGATCCACATAGGTCTTGAAATAAACATCCAGGCCATCAACACTGGACACCTTATAATCCTTCAGATCCTTGGCTATCCTGGTTATCTCGCGGGGATTGGTAATCTTACGTTCAAAAACCATCTCCAACATCCCGAATAGAAACTCCGGCGTAAATCCAAAGTCAGTAAGCCATTTCCTCAGTTCTGTTTCCATCTTGACGCTGAGCAAGTTGCCGGTCTTCTTGGCTATGAAGTCAGCCACCCGCCGATAGTTAGCGTCCATGGGAGTAAGCGGCAGGGCGGCAGCGGCGCTTCGCTCATCTTCCAGTTCCCGTTCCAGTTCCTCGACCCGGGTCCGATAGGCAGCCAGTTGCTGCTGGTCGGCTGGCATATCGTTGGGGCGGGATGCACGCTGCAGGTTCATCCCCGGGTGGTCGCGGATCACCAGTTGTTCCATTTTCAGCATGAATGGTTCCAGCCAGATTATCTTTTCGGTGAAGTTCTTGGTGTTCCCTTCCCTGACCTCAACCAGACCCTTTTCTACCAGCTTCTGCAGGCGGCGGGAAAGCTTGCTGGAGGTGAGGCTGGAACAACGCAAGAGTACCTGTCCAGTCTGTACCCCGCATTGGTATAAGGGCTTGGTGTTCTCATAAGCATAAAAAATAGCTGAGAGTATGCCAATGTCTTCCATGTCCAGATCCAACTCTTTCGCATAGAAGAAAACCGCTCCCGGCAAATGGGCATAACCCCAGCGGAATAACTCAAGTGATGCGGTAGTCTGTTGCATTGATTTTCCATCTCCCCAAAGAAGTAACCGAATTATATCACCGCAAATCATAGGTCACAAATATACAATTATATGAATTAAGGCAAAAAAAAGAATACGTATATAAAAAAATGGGGTAAACCGGGCTCAAGGTCCCTTGTCCCATTTGACTGGATAGAGTTGCCATTAAATACGCTTTTTCAATGGTTGAGGGGGTATTGGCATAATGAGCTTTTTCACAAATCAGTCTGTTTGGCCTGTACTGACCCTGAGCAACTTATTACCCGAATCACTCGAACCTTGGCTCAGAGCAAGGCAATAGGAAAGGCTCGCGACTGAGGCGTACTCGAGGTACATCGATTGAGCGGGCCCTTTTCTATTAACGCCGCTATCAGCCTTTTTGCCCGGTCTTGGGGATTTACATGTTGCCGGCTATCTTATCCAGCGACTCAATCAGTTCATCATAGAGGGCGCGATCGCATTTCTCCTGGAACAGGTTGTTCAAGCGGGTCCTTAATTCCAGGTACTTGCGCTCCGCCACCAGAGCCTTGTTGACCTCTACCGCACGGTGCTCTGGCAACTCGTGGGCCTGGACCATGGTGCCCTCGACCAGTACTCCCTGCGGTGTCAATTCAAAGGCATCCAGCCAACCAGGAATAAGCACCGGGATGTTCATCTCAGTCTGGATCAGGTCGGCCAGCACCGGCTGGGCCTTTTCTTCCCCATGGACCAGGAATACCGTCTTGGGTTTGGGTTTGAAATGCTTCAGCCAATTTAACAGTCCCACCTGATCGGCATGGGCCGAATAGGCTTCAATGCTCTGGATATCGGCCTTCACCACCAATTGGTCGCCATGGATGGTGACCATCTTCTCGCCATCCAGGATCCTGCGTCCCAGGGTGCCCATGGCCTGGTAGCCCACGAACAGAACGGTGCTCTCGGGCCGCCATAGATTATACTTGAGATGGTACTTGATCCGTCCCGCATCGGCCATGCCGCTGGCCGAGATTATGATAGTATTGCCCAGGCGGTTGTTAAGTTCCACCGAATCCTCCCGGGTGCGGGAAAATTTAAGGTTGGGCAGCTTCAGCGGGTGTCGGCCGGAGCTTAGTATTTCCATGGTTTCCTGGTCATAATAATCGATACTCTTCTGGAATATCTCGGTCTCCGCGATGGCCAGCGGGCTGTCGATGAATATTTCGATGGATGGATCCAAATCCCCGTTGGCCTGCAGTATGCTCAGGTCATAAAGGATATCCTGGGTACGCTCTACCGCGAACGAAGGGATTATCAGGTTGCCGCCCCGGCGCATGGTATCGTCGATGATCTTTTTTAGTTGTTCCACCCGGGTAGCGGTACCCTTGTGAAGGCGATTGCCGTAGGTGGATTCCATTATCACATAATCGGCACCCTCGACCACGGTGGGGTCTTTCACGATGGGCTGGCCGCCCTGGCCCAGGTCGCCGCTGAAGACCACTTTTGCCCGCTGGCCGTTCTCTTGCACCCAAAGCTCCACGATGCTGGAACCCAGGATATGCCCGGCGTCGCGCAGCCTCACCTCCACACCCGGAGCCACCCGCCTGATCTCGTCGTAATTCAGGGGCTGGAGTTGAGGCAGGCATTCCAGGGCTTCTTCCGCGGTGTAGATAGGCTCCAGCAAGGTTTTGCCGGCCCGGCTCAATTTGCGGTTTTTCATCTCCACTTCAGTTTCCTGGATATGACCGGCATCGGGAAACATAATGCCACAAAGCTCAGCAGTAGCGGGGCTGGTATAGATAGGTCCTTTAAATCCTTCTTTGCATAGCTTGGGGATAAGTCCGGAATGATCGATGTGGGCGTGGGTCAGGATTACAAATTGCAGGGAACCGGGTTCGATCGGGAAATCGCTGTAGTTCTTCTCCTTCAGTTGTTTACTCCCCTGGAACATGCCGCAGTCTACGGCGAAGCGTACGTTACCAGTCTCGATCACAAAAAAAGACCCGGTAACGGTCTTGGTGGCACCTAGAAACGTTATTATCATACATGCAGCCTCCAATAGACGAACATTTGCGTTTATTATAGCGCAAATAGCTAGACTGCAAAGATTTTTCTGGCCTCCTTCTTATGGGCATATTTGTAATAGCCCTCGTAGAATTCATTTATTTCCATCCTTATCAACAGCCGGTTGCCGCAGGAGCAGGCACGATTGATATTATCGAAACTGAACTTGCCGAAATCCCTGACCGCCTCGCAGCTATCCAGGCCCTGGACCAGTTCGCTGTATTTGATGTGGATCTTCTCGAATATTCCAAAATAGAGTTCCTGCATCTGCCGGGCCCGTTTCTCTATTTGGCTGATTTGAAAATCTTCCCTCTCCACCAACTGCAGAGTGCTTTGCAGAAGGCTACGCAAGAGCTGATTATGAAAAATGGCCACCATCAACTCCCTTTTATACTGTTTGGTTAAAAGGTACTGGATATAGTCGTTGAATTCCTTGCGAAAACCCGGGCCCAGGTTGCTGACCGCATTAAGAAGTTCAATGTCGCCGGCGTCTATATCTCCGTACATAGCAAAACCCCCTACACTCTATAGTATAAGAGGTTCCAGCCATGGCGGATATTTCCTCCTGAAAAATATCGTATTATTCCTGCCTTTTTCGTGCCTTCCAATAACGTTCCTATTCTTTGGGCTGGACCACAAGGCCATTATGTTCCTTTTTGTCGAATAACGAGCCGGCCCATCCTTTCCACCGCCTCTTCGATGTTGGCCACGCTGGCGGCGTAGCAGCAACGAATGAACCCTTCGCCGCAGCCTCCGAAGGCGTTGCCCGGCACTACCGCTACGTTCTCCTCGAAAAGCAATTTCTCGCAGAACTCTTCGCTGGTCAAGCCCGTGCCGCGGATGGAGGGGAAACAATAGAAAGCACCCTTCGGTTCGAAGCAATCCAGCCCTATCTGATGAAAACCATTGAGCATCAGCCTGCGCCGGTAATTATAGTCCTCCACCATCTTGCGCATCTCGTCCTGTCCGTTGCGCAAGGCTTCAATGGCAGCTTTCTGGCCCATGATAGGAGCACACATGATGGTGTACTGGTGGATCTTGGTCATGGCCAGGATGATATCCGGGTGTCCACAGGCATAACCGATCCTCCAGCCGGTCATGGCAAAAGCCTTGGAAAAACCGTCCAGCACCAGGGTACGGTCCTTCATCCCCGGCAGCGAGGCGATGGAGACATGTTTGCCATTGTAAGTCAATTCCGAATAAATCTCGTCAGTGATCACGATCAAGTCATTCTTGATTATGATGTCAACCAGGGCCTCCAGGTCCGGTTTGGTCATGATCGCCCCGGTGGGATTACTGGGATAAGAGAGCAGCAGGATCTTACTGCGAGGGGTGATCCGGGCCGCCAGGCAGTCCGGGCGGAGGCGGTATTCATCCTCGACAAAGGTCTCTACCGGAACCGCGGTGCCGTAAGCCAACTCCGTACCGGGTGCATAAGACACGAAACAAGGATTGGGAATGAGAACCTCATCGCCCGGCTCCAACAGGGCGCGCAGGGCAATGTCGGTGGCCTCGCTGACCCCTACGGTGATCAGTATCCCCTGACCAGGGTCGTAATCCACCCCAATTTTCTGTTTTTCATACATCGCGATCTCTTCGCGCAGCTCAGGCAATCCCGAGTTGGAAGTATACATGGTGTACCCCCGCTCCAGGGAATACAAGCAGGCCTCGCGGACATGCCAGGGGGTCACGAAATCCGGTTCCCCTACCCCCAGGGAGATGACACCCTCGGATTGGGATACCAGGTCGAAAAACTTGCGGATTCCGGAGGGAGGCAGATCTCTGACCCGCTTGGATACATAGGAATCCATCCCGCCCATCAGCTGACCACCAGCCTTTTATCAACTTCCGCCTCTCCAAATATGAAGTTGTCCTGCTTGTAACGCTTGAGCACGAAATGGGTCACGGTGCTCTGCACATGTTCGAGGGTGGACAGCTTGTGAGATACGAAACGGGCCACTTCTTTCATGGTCCTGCCGCCCACGACTACCGACAGATCATAGGTGCCGCTCATGAGGTAGACACACCTCACCTCGGGGAAATGCTGTATCCTCTCCGCGATGGCATTGAATCCCTTCTCCCTCTCGGGGGTTACCTTGACGTCGATCATGGCGGATACCTCGTCGACCCCCACGTTCTCCCAATTGATTATGGTCCCGTAACCGAGAATGATCTTGTCTTTCTCCATTTCTTCAATAGCCTTGGCAATCACCTCTTCATTCTCATCCAGCATATTCGCCAGAGTCTTGGTACTGACACGGGCATCACGCTCCAACAGTTCCAGGATCCTCACTTTAAGTTCCATATCCCGCACTCCTTCTCAAATAAGTCTATTAAGAAAAACAAAAAACTCTCCTCCCATAAAGGGACGAGAGCCATTTCCCGCGGTACCACCCTAGTTGGCCATATGACTATGACCCAGCTTGAACCGTTAACGGCGGCTACCGGCCGGCTTGGGGCCCAAGGCCTTAAAACCAGCGCTCCCAGGCGGCATTCATCATCAGCCCGCTGCCGGTTCCCACCCCACCCGGCTCTCTAGGAGTCAGCCCAATGATTACTATCCTGATCATCACTTTTTATTGAACTTCCGAAAATACTAGCATTAATATGTATGTTCCGTCAAGACCAATTGATGCAGGAAAGTCTTGGCTCCGGCAATAACTTGGGGACAGTCCCCAAGTTATTGCTCTTTCAACAGCCTGCCAAGCCTGTAACGGCGGGAGCTGGGCCCACATCTGGAGGAAATTCAAAATCGACCGCTCTTGATGATGGACCAGGTCAGTACCAGGCCCAGGATAAAAGCGGCCAGGAAACCCAGTTCCACCACCGGCAGGCGGGTCAGGAGGACACTATTGGCCTTATCGGCCAGCAGGGCGGTGCCCATGAGCAGGCTGCCGAGAATGATGGCCAAGGAAAGGCGGTTGGACATGACATCGAACTTGGCCGCCACCTTTTCCATATTTATTATCTCCGGCTTCAGCTTGATCTCGCCTTCGCTGACCAGGGCCAGTATCTTTTCCAGTTCGTCCGGTAAACCCCGGACCAGTCGGGCATAGTCGGCCACGCTGCGCCGGATCAGGGTCGCCAGGCGCCAAGGCGAGTATCTTTGTAACAAGACCCTTTTCCCGTAAGGCTCGGCAATCTTGACCAGGCTTATCTGCGGGTCCAGTTGGGTGACGATGCTTTCGATGGTCATCAGCATTTTCACTACCAGTGACAACTCCGCCGGTATACGCACCTGGTAACGGGTAGACAGTTCCAGCAGTTCGGCCATGGCTTCCCCCAGCTTGATCTGGGGCAGAGGCATTCCATAATACTTCTTCTCCAGGCGGGCTACATCCCGGATTAATTCTGCCCGCCGTATGTATTGGGTACCGATGCCGATGGCCAGCAAGGCCCGGGTCACTGCCTCGGCATCATAATCCATCATCCCCAGCAGCAGATTTATACATTCTTCCTTTAGCACCTGATCAAGAACCCCAACCTGGCCAAAATCATAATAGATGATCTGACCGGTAGGGCTCACGGAGATATTGCCGGGATGGGGATCGGCGTGAAAGAAACCTCGTTCATAGATCTGGGTATACAGGGAAGCCAACAAGCTTTGAGCAATATCGGCAGTGTTAAGGTTGGAGGCCCGTAAGGCGTTGAAGTCAGAGATCTTGATGCCGCCGACGTACTCCAGGGTCAAGACCCGCTGGTTGGTATAATCCCAGTAAACCCGGGGGATCAGCACATGAGGATCGTCGCGGTAATTGGTGAAAAATATGTCGGCGTTGCGGGCTTCCTGTTCAAAATCCAGCTCCCGCCGCACTGCTTCGGACAGTTCGGCGACGATCTCGCTGACTCTGTAGAGACTGCCCCAGGCGGTCCTTTTCTCCAACAGCCGTCCCATATCCGCCAGAATCAGCAAATCGGTTTCTATGGCCTTAGCGATACCTGGGCGCTGCACTTTGAGCACTACTTCCTCGCCGCTGTTTAGCACCGCCCGATGTACCTGGGCGATGGAGGCAGCCGCCAGAGGGACTGGGTCGATGAAGGCAAATGCCTGCTCGACTTCGATTCCGCTCTCACGGCAAACCGCCATCACCGCTTGGAAAGAAACCGGGGGGACCTCATTCTGCAGTTTCTCCAGTTCGGCAATGTATTCCGGCCCCAACAGATCAGGGCGAATGCTGAGCAGCTGCCCCAGTTTGACGAAGGTCGGACCCAACTCTACCAGGGCTATGCGCAGTCGCTGGGGTGTACCGGGCCCGGGCCCTCCCTCCCCACCGTCCGGGGCTTTCCAAC
>JAAYJY010000125.1 GCA_012522705.1 Syntrophomonadaceae bacterium
CCGAACGCCATCCCTCCACCAGGAACATGCCGGTGGCCTCACGATACTTTCTGACCTTCAAACTCGAAGCCAGCTTTATAACCTTGTTTTCAGAGGAGCTTATCAGCTGCAAGTCTTCACCCTCTTATAGATCGTATGGCCGCTTCCGGCCTTATGTATGGCTTCATGCCCAATTTTTGACCGCCAATCGTTCAGACAGCTCCGTTAATGCGTTATTCCCCTGCAATCAATGTTCTTCCTGACCCCTCAAACAAGAGCCTTTCCAGGGCTTGGCTCCAAGCTGTTTTCCCGAAGGTCTTCCCCAAATAGGCTTCCTGACAAATTGAAGTATGGCCTTTGACCATACTTCTTAATGCAAATGGGGTCGATTATGTTTGTAGTTATGATTTTTTAGCAACCTCGGCCAATTGAGAAAAACCCTGCGGGTCGCTGATAGCGAGCTCGGCCAGCATCTTGCGGTTGACGTCCACCCCGGCCAGCTTCAAGCCGTATATCATGCGGCTGTAAGTTGTTCCATTCTCGCGGGCGGCAGCGTTTATGCGAGCTATCCATAACTGCCGGAATTCTCTTTTCTTCAGCTTGCGGTGGGCATAGGCATAAGCTCCTGATTTCATGACCTGCTGATTAGCCACCCTGAACAGCTTGGATTTGCTGCCCACGTATCCTTTGGCCAGTTTCAATACCTTCTTATGTCTTCTGTGCGAAGTGACTCCGCGCTTAACTCTCGGCATCTCATTGTCCTCCCTTAATGATTAATATGGAATCAGTTTGGAAATGTTCTTCTGCTCTACATCACTGACCAGACCAGCCTTGCGCAATTTCCGCTTCCTCTTGGGGCTCTTACTGGTCAACAGGTGGCTGGCATAGGCCTTGGCTCTCTTAATCTTTCCGCTGCCGGTCTTCTTGAATCTTTTGGCGGCGCCGCGGTGACTTTTCATTTTGGGCATGGTTAGTCCTCCTTCTTATCTCGCTTGTCTTTATCCGGTTTATCGGGTTCAAGCTTGGGCACCAGTATCATCACCATGTTACGGCCCTCAAGCTTGGGTCGTCTTTCTATGGTGGATATGTCTGACAACTCCTCCGCCAGCTTGAGGCAGAGTTTTTCCCCGAGTTCCGGGTGGGTTACCTGCCTGCCCCTGAACATGATGGTGAACTTGAGTTTGTCGCCGGCTGTCAGAAACTTCCGGGCATTCTTGGCCTTTACCTGAAAATCATGCTCGTCGATATTGGGCCTCATTTTTACTTCCTTGATGGATATTATCTTCTGCTTCTTCCGTGATTCCTTTTCCCGTTTACTCTGTTCAAATTTGAATTTGCCATAATCCATCAAACGACAAACCGGCGGTTTGGCGGAGGGGGCTACCTCTACCAGGTCAACGCCTTTCTCCTCAGCGATGGCCAGGGCTTCCCGGATAGGCACTATGCCCAGCTGTTCTCCATCTTCACTGACCAACCGTACTTCTTTGGCTCGGATTTCCTCGTTTATTCTCCAATCCTTGCTGATAATCGATTCACCTCCTGCAAATATGAAAAGCGGGCTTCGAGGCCCGCTTCCAAATGCGCTAACAGATTAATATAAGCTTGCACCTATTACAAGCATACCCTTATCTGTCGGTCACAACCTTACGAACCGCAGTTGTAAGGTGAGAAGCCAGGCTCCTGCTTAACAATTCCAACGAATACACTAACACATCCCGTGGCTGCATGCAACTTCTATCGGATCACCCGGTCCCGGATTTCTGAATTTAACATGGTCACAAAGTCCTCCAGTCCCTGCTGCCCCAGAGCGCCCTCCTTGCGGTGGCGCACCGCTACCGCGCCAGCCTGGGTTTCCTTCTCTCCCAGTATCAACAGGTAGGGGACCTTCTGCAATTGCCCTTCCCGGATCTTGTAGCCGATCTTCTCGCTGCGCAAATCTGATTCCGTCCTTATCCCTTCCGCTTTCAGCCTCTCCACCACTCGGGCCGCATAGTCATGCTGTCTTTCGGTAATTGGCAGTACCCGCACCTGCACCGGTGCCAGCCAGGCCGGAAATGCACCGGCAAAGTGCTCGGTCAGGATACCGATAAATCGTTCCATACTGCCGTAGATAACCCGGTGGATCATTACCGGACGATGTTTTTCGCCATCCTCGCCGATATAGGACAAGTCGAACTTCTCCGGCATCTGAAAATCCAACTGGATGGTCCCGCACTGCCAGGTGCGGTCCAAAGAATCCTGTAAGTGGAAATCGATCTTGGGGCCATAGAAGGCGCCATCGCCTTCATTGATCTTGTACTCCATATTGTTTTCCGCCAACGCTTCTTTGAGGGCGTTGGTGGCCATATCCCAAACCTCTTTGGTGCCCATGGATTTCTCGGGCTGAGTCGACAACTCCACATGATAAGTAAAGCCGAACTGCTTATAAAACAGATCGACCAGGGCCATTACCCCTTTTATCTCGTCGATTATCTGTTCCGGCAGCATGAAGATATGGGCATCATCCTGGGTAAAAGCGCGCACCCTCATGAGCCCGTGCAAAACACCCGACAATTCATGCCGATGCACCAGCCCCATTTCACAGGTTCGCAGGGGCAGTTCCCGGTAGCTGTGCAGATTTTGTTTGTAAACCAGTATTCCCCCCGGGCAGTTCATCGGTTTGACGGCAAAATCCTGGCCATCTATCTTGGTAAAATACATGTTGTCTTTGTAATGGTCCCAGTGCCCGGAACGCTCCCATAGTTCCTGGTTCAGTATTATGGGGGTGCGTATCTCCTGGTAGTCCGCCCTCTGATGGGCTTGCCGCCAGAAATTCTCGAGTTCATTTCTCAATACCATCCCTTTGGGAAGGAAGAAGGGGAAGCCCGGACCCTCATCCAGGAGAACAAACAGGCCCAATTCCCGGCCCAACTTACGGTGGTCGCGTTTACGGGCTTCCTCCAGCTTATCGAGATAATCGTCCAGCAGTTTCTGCTTGGGGAAGGAAGTGGCATAGATGCGCTGCAACAGCTTGTTTCTCTCGTCGCCGCGCCAGTATGCGCCGGCCAAACTCATCAGCTTCACCGCTTTGATCTTGCCGGTACTGGGCACATGGGGACCCGCGCACAGGTCCACAAACTCTCCCTGCTGATAAACGCTGATAATGGCATCATCAGGCAGATCCCGGATCAGTTCGGTTTTATAGTCTTCATTGTTTTTCGCAAAAAGGCTCAAGGCCTCCTGCTTGGAAAGTTCCCGCCGCTCGATGGGGTAATCGCTCTTGATTATGGAGTTCATCTCCTTCTCGATCAAGGCGAAATCCTCCGGAGTGAAGGTGTGATCGGTATCGAAATCGTAATAAAAACCCTTGTCTATGGCTGGTCCGATGGCAAACTTGGTCTCCGGCCACAGCCTTTTTACCGCCTGGGCCATGATGTGGGAAGATGAATGCCGATATACTGAACGCCCCTGGTCGTCATCAAAGTTTATAAACTCCACCTTGCCATCGGTACTCAACGGGGTGTTCAAGTCGGTAATCCTATCGTTAAAACTGGCCGCCACCGCATTCTTGGCCAATTTGGCGCTGATATCCTCGGCTATCTGCATCAGGCTGGTGCCTTCCTGATATTGTCTCTGGTTGCCATCCGGAAAACTGATGTTGATCATATTTATCATCCCTCCCAATAAATGATATCCAAATCGTATAACTTGCGCATATTTGACTGCCAAAGCAGGCCCCGGACAATTGTTATCTGATTATTTAGAATAACAGATTTACTGTTCTCCAGCAATATAAAGGCGGGCTGACCACCCGCATCACCCTCATCAAAAAGCAAAATTTCCCGAAATAATTAACAGATTGCATCTGCTCACGCCGTGAGCAGATGCAATCTGCATAAGAGCTTCTCCAATTTTAGGCATTCTTGAGCTTTTATCGAAGAACGCGGAACGACTGAAAGAACAGAGTTATAATCCCCCGTCATGAGGATAGGTTCGCACCAATACCTTGCCCGTTTTTGGGAGACAATCCGGTTTTTGATGTTCCTGGCAACGCTCGCATCCCCCGCAAACTGTTATCCGGGAATCGAATACCTTTTTTATCATCCGCACTGACTCACTCTCATCCTGTTGGTCCGTCCGGTGCAATATGATCCACCGTGGTGCCACCGTGATCAGGATGCTTACCAGAACGTCGTCCAGGCTAATTTCTCCGTGGGCAAGGTCCTCCATAAAATATTTGATTCTTTTCTCCTCGATGCGGATGCCATTGCCATCCCAAAGAACGAAACCGCTACCTTCACCAATCATTATGTTAACTTCCGACATCATCGGCGGCTGGGTGTCGACAAAATGACGCAGCAATTTGACAAACTCATTGTACTCCTTCTCATTGCGCAATTCTTCCCGGGCCAAATCGACCGCAAACCTGATGTCGGTCAGGAAATCGGGCATGCAGAACTTTATAAAACCATCTATGATCAGAAGCCGATGACTGAACAGGTAATCAAGTATACGGTGAGAAATCTTATTTTTGCGGCCGTAATTCATTAGCAAATTAAGGCTTTCATTGGCATGACAATGCTTCAGAAATCTGACTGCCTTATCCATTATCGCTGTGCGGTCGTCAGGCATTATCCCGTGTTTGGATTTCTTGATCTCTTCCCAGACCAGTCGTATTTCCCAGTCTCTGATCACATGTTCCGCCAAGAATTCGGCTAACTGGTGTTTGAAGATATAAATATAGTCCTCTTCCCGGTAATGGGGCGAGTCAATCTCGCCCTGCAGCAGGATATCGAATCTAATCCAATCGGTCCCATGGATTGAGCATGATTTAACTGATAAGCAACAGCCACGCTGTTTCAACCAGGAGAACTTACTGGAGAACTCCGTTAACAGCACTTCTTGGTCTGCAGCCGTGATTATCTGCAGCTCATATACCATTTGGCGGCCTCCTTGTTGGATGCTTACATTATTATATGTGCGGCCATTTTTCATTATTCAGCCAGCTCCAATCCAAAATTTGCAGGGAATGCACCGTATCTGCTGTTATAGCCGATCCTCCCGGACAATCAGCGCTGTGAGATCCGGTCATACTTTGCTTTGCAATATTTCGCCCCTTTTTATTCCCGTATAGCTTTGTCAAAGAGGGGGAAATATAAACGGTGAGTATTGGCCCAAAACATATTTTGAGGAGGAACAACCATGAGCAGCAACAGTTTCAACGGTATGGGGATGATCGAAAATTCCGTGAATCAAGCGTGGGACATGTGGCGTTTCACTATGAATGGCATGGCGGTGGTCCATGACCAGATGGAAAACGCAATTAAAGCCCAATTGGACATGAACCGTCAGACCCGCAACCAGTTCAACGATCTGGTCAGCGATTTCACCAACCGCGCTTATCAGAACCAATCACAACTGCAGGAAGCAGTAGAAGTATTTATCAATGAAACCAGTTTCCAGCCTTCCCGCAGTGAATCGAATAGTTAAGTAGGCCCAGGCTCAATAAATAATGCCGGGAAAACATTCCCCGGCATTATTTTTTTCTGAAATATTCTTAAAAAGCGTTGTGAGCAGCACGCTGCCAACGGTACCAGGCTGATACACTCGCGGTCTGTCTGCCTGTCCTGCCTAATCTTCCCCATTTGACCAAAACCCTCTAGAACATATCCTCGGGCACCTGCGGCCTACAGAATAAATTAAAACCTGGGCAGGATATAAGGATGTACTTGACGAATAATGCAACCGACCCCATTTTCTGGTTTAAGATCGCAGCACAATCTTTTAGACACCAATCGGGAGGCCGGACATATGATATTTTTATATCCCATACTAGCCTTGATCTTATTCCTCATATACAGTCTGGTACCACTGGGCTATTCCGGGTTCCTAAGCGTCTTCATAGAGTGGCTCACCGGCAACTGGGTTGAGACTGGTTACATATTGCTGGTTATCGGCGCCGGGGTTGGCATCCTTAGTTTCATAGACATCTACAATTCCGGTCACCGTTATAAGACCTCCACACTGTTGCTGGCCTTGACCCTCAACACAGTAGTGTTCATCCTAAATATCTTCTTTATCTTGCAGCCTTTTTTCACTTAGAGGTTGGCTGCCCTTTTCGATTTGCAGACCCTGCCCTTCTCCTACCATTTTTTCCTTCACCATCATGGGGTTTCGTCAATCTTTGCCCGCTTTCACTATCTGATTAGTCGCAATGTAAGGATTGCTGCCACACCAAGGTGAAAAATGGCATAATTTTGGTCTTTTTTCTGGCCTGGAACCAATAGAGGCGTGCTAGAATCAACTCATGAGCATCATGTATCCCCCGGTTATCAATCAACCGGCAATGGGAATTACAAATAATCGGTGAGGTGGAATATGTTGAATTTTAAGTCTGCCCTTCATTACTCCAGCTATGGATCGACCGGGGTCAAAGCATTGACTTTAACCCCCGGTGGGGGAACCTTTTCCGGATTCCAGTTGGTCTGCCTGCACGCTGCTGTCTCATCAGCCGGCTATTATACGATGGATGGCAGCGATCCCAGAGGGAGTCAGACCAGGCATTCGATCAATTACCACCAACATCTCCGTTTAACGGTCTCAACTACCATCAAGGCGGTCAAATATTTTCGGTCCATCGGGGAATATGGGCCGGTGCTGGCGGCGAGATACCGTATTAGGCCGATACCACTCCCCAGGTTTAAAACCCTCTCGGCTGGCCGGGCTCTCATAACTAATCTCCCGCCCGATTGTGAAGCCTACTACACCGAGGACGGGTGCGAGCCCTCCAAAAGTAAAAACGCCATTCGATATGACCATGATGGCATTCCTGCCGGACCTTTCATCAGGGTCGCTCTTGCCAAGATCTGTTACTGCCAATTGGATGAAACCCTGAAGGAACCCTTCAAGGCGGTGTGGGGACCAACGGCAAGTCCTGATCTTAAGGCAAGAATACCAGGCATGCTTGGTATCACACCTTTTTCCAGTCGGCTATAGATTCAGTTATCTCATCCAATTCTGACTTGCCGGCCAACAAGAAATCGAACACCATGTTCAGAAGGGCTTCGATGCGCTGGTATTCCGCCTTTACCTCGGGGTATATTTCGGGATCCCGGTCCTGGATCTTAAGATAGGCATCCTCTATGTCATTAAATATCAGCTGAGCCTTGTCGAGCTTAAGCAACGCTGATTTAAGATTTCCTCTTATTGTATTCTCATCATTTGCGGGTTGCCCGTCTATGACTTCTTCCTCCATTCCACCTCTGCTGACGCAGTAAGCTTTCCCCCTATGATTCTATGAATTGTATATTAAGATTCTGACATCTTTCAGGCTTCATTGCTTGTTTGGGATAGCCGGTTCTCAGCTGGAGCTTTCTTCTGCCTTGTGAGCAATTCTATGGGCGATGGCCATTTGCAAATACGGTATCGGGTAGGAGGCTACCCATTAGTTGAGTAGCCGACCTCCCACACCACCGTACGTACCGTTCGGTATACGGCGGTTCCAAAGTTTACACATTACTTCGCAGAGTAATATTCCATCAAACTGAGGTA
>JAAYJY010000126.1 GCA_012522705.1 Syntrophomonadaceae bacterium
AAGGAATATCGGGAGGATGAGAGCGAATATCAGGATGATGAAATAACAAGGCCGCGCCGGCGGGGATTCTTCTTTAAGATCTCGGATGTCCTGGTCTTGTTGGCCTTCATTGTCAGCAGCGCCCCGCAGCTTTCCTATCTTTTTAACGATCGGTTGGCATTCCTGGAACAAAACCAGGTGCTGCGCAACGACCAGATCGTGCAGATAGCCAAGCCGGCAGTGGTCAGCATTGAGGCCGTGGATACCAGCAACCCGGTCAAAACCACCACCCACACCGGGACTGGATTTAATGTCGACCCTGCGGGGATAGTCGTCACCAATGAGCATATCGTCGCCGGGTCGGGGACCATAACCATCACTTTTGAGAGCGGGCAGAAATTTTACGCTGATCACTACGACCAGGTACCCGGTTATGACCTGGCTGTCATCCGCCTGAACAGCGCTGACCTTGCGGCTATCGATATAGATTGGGAAGAAAAACCCCAGGCGGGAGATACGGTAACCGTCGTCGGCAATCCCCTCGGTTTCCAGAAGATAGCCCAGCGGGGGAAGGTGGCGGGTTATTACCGGGATGGGTCCGACCACCGGCTCTTGGCCATCCATTTGCCTATAAACCCCGGTAACAGCGGCAGCCCGGTGATAACTGAGCAGGCCCGGGTGGTAGCCATCATCTTTGGAAGCGCACATCAGGAGAACGATGGACAGGAGGAACCCCTGGCCCTGGCCATACCGGTCCAAGCTCTGGCCGACGCACTCCGATAGAGCGCTGCGTCCTCCCGCCTGCACTGCAAGTATCCTAGGCCAACCCAACCGCCCGTTGGTGATATCAATAATCCGCTGATCTACACACACAATAGGGTCCTTAAATTTGGTATCCGTCAACCGGCTTTGACCAACCATAGACTCCCGCCAGTTGATACCGCCAAGGGGGCATAGTATTCTTGAAGCTCTTATTAGATTTGATCATATTCGATTTCGACGGGGTGATAATAGATTCGGGGGCGGACATCACCGCTGCCGTAAATCACACCCGCAATTTGTTTGAGCTGCCCTCCCTGCCCGGTCCCACCGTAATAGAATATATTGGGGATGGGGTGAGGGCGCTGATAGAGCGCAGTTTCAAGGGCTGCCCCCCGGAGATGCTGGAGCAGGCCTTATCCCTGTACAGAGAATATTACCGGCTCCATGCCCTGGATGAGACCCGGCTCTACCCCCACGTTAGGACCACCCTGGAGTCCCTGCACGGTAAAGGTAAAAAAATTGCCCTGGTTACCAACAAATCAGAACCCCTGGCCGAATTGATCCTAACCGGCCTGGAGGTGAGATCCTATTTCGACCTGGTGGTGGGGCCGGAATCAGTGCAGCGAATGAAACCCGATCCGCAAGGGGTGATAAAGGTGCTGGATGAATTCCAGACCGCCGCCCGATGCGCTATCATGGTGGGAGATACCGACAGTGATGTCGAAGCCGGCCGCAGGGCGGGCACCTGGACCTGCGGTGCCCTCTACGGGCTGGGAGACAAGGAAAACCTGTTTAAATCCCGACCGGATCTGATCATCGATGATATCGCTGAACTGCTGACCCACATAGAGTAGTGCAGACGCCAGTATTGCCATTAGGGTTTACTGCCTGTATATCACACAAGCCCGAGCGTGATTTCATATATACCTAAAAACCGGCCCAGGAAGCCCGAGGAGAAAAGGAGCCCGCCAATCCCGGTCCGTTTCAATCAGAACTATTTTATAGGAGGTTAAGGTTTTAACATGAACATTTCCAGCGACAAGAAGAAAGAATTACAAGCGGAATACAAGCAGCTGAAGACCGATATGGGCATCTTCGCGGTCATCAACAAGGACACCAAAAAATATTTCCTGGTGGAGACCAAAAATCTCAAGGGCAAAATAAACAGCACCAGTTTTCAGCTGCGGTCGGGGGCCCATCCCAACCGGGAATTACTGCACGATTGGCAGCAACAGGGGGCTGACCGGTTTGAGATCAACGTCCTGGAACAAATCGACTACGAGGATGGCAAGGATGATTACAGCGATGACTTGGAACTGCTGCGGATGATGTGGACGGAAAAACTGGCGGCCCAGGGTATCGGGTTTTATTGATAGAACCTGGCTGCCACTCCGTATAAAAAGGAGGTGAGTATCGGTGTTCGATAATGACAATTTCCGGCCGGGTAATAAACTGAATCTCAAGGAAAAAAGCACCGACTATAGCGCTGGCTATGCTTCCAAGGAAGCAGCCCAGGAACGGACCGAGAAGAATATAGACCGGATGGCCCGGATGCAGGACATCCTCTACGCCCAGGACAAGTATGCCCTGCTGATAATTATCCAGGCCATGGACGCAGCAGGTAAAGACGGGGTCATCAAGCACGTTATGAGCGGGCTCAATCCTCAGGGGACCATGGTCCACAGTTTCAAGCGCCCTTCTGCCGAGGAATTGGACCATGATTATCTCTGGCGTTACACCAAGGCCCTGCCCGAACGAGGAAGGATAGGCATCTTCAATCGCTCCTATTACGAGGACGTACTGGTGGTACGGGTACATAACCTGATTGAGACCCAGCAGCATCTGCCGCCCGCATTGATCACCAAGAATGTTTGGAAAGAGCGGCTGGAGGATATCGGTCATTTGGAGAAATATCTGTATCGCAACGGCATAGCGGTACTCAAGTTCTACCTGCACGTATCAAGGCAGGAACAAAAGGAAAGGCTGCTGGCCCGCCTGGATGAGCCCGACAAGAACTGGAAGTTCAACGCCGGTGACCTGGAGGAAAGAAAGCATTGGGATACATATCGAAAGTATGCGGAAGAGGCCATAAACGCCACCGATACGGATTATGCTCCCTGGTATATAATCCCGGCCGACAAGAAATGGTTTGCCCGCATGGCTATCTCGGAGATAATCGCCGATACCCTGGAAGCAATGAAACTGGAATATCCGCGGTTGAATGATGACCAAAAGAAAATGCTGGCGGTTTACCGGGCCCAACTGCTGGAGGATTAGGATTCTAGCCGACCGACGCAATGGGACTTCTGGGCCTGAATCCTCATCATTCCGTCTTGTCATAATTGGGAATCAAACTATCCAACACTTTTTAAGGAGAGTGATTACTGTTGCTGCCGTGCATAAAGGGGAGCAGCTATGATACCCCAGCTGGTCAAACCCGTCACTGGCTGGATCGTCTGGCCCTGAACAGCCGGGCTTATTTTGTGGCCGGAGCCTTGCATATCATCGATCAGGGCCGCCGGGCAGCCAACCGGGGCCAATACGGCGATGCCGAATGGGTGGGCTCGTCTTATGATATCCTGCGGCTAATCGAAAGATGCGGCGGCCGGTTTCATCTGCGGGGACTGCATAATATTGCCGCCGGCAGCGAGCCGGTGGTCTTTATCAGCAATCATATGAGCACCCTGGAGACCTTCGTCTTTCCATGCCTGATCGAACCTTACAAACACGTAACCTATATGGTGAAGGGAAGCCTGGTCACCAATCCCTTCTTCGGACCGATCATGCGGTCCCGTGATCCCATCGTGGTCAGCCGCGACAACCCCAAAGAGGACTTCAAGATCGTCATGGACAAGGGCAAAAAGCTGCTGTCATCCGGATGGTCGATAATCATCTTTCCGCAGAGCACCAGGACTACCCGGTTCGAGCCGGAGCATTTCAACACCCTGGGCATCAAGCTGGCCCGGGCCGCCAAGGTGAAGGTAGTTCCGGTGGCCATAAAAAGCGATTTCTGGGGAAATGGGAGGCTGATCAAGGATTTCGGCCCGCTCGACCGTCAAAAGGGTATCCACATGGTTTTCGGAGAACCCATGGCGATAAAAGGGAGCGGCGGGGAAGAGCACCAGAAGGTGATCGAGTTTATTCAGAGCCATCTGCAGGTTTGGCAGAAGGGGTAAGCGGCAAACAGGTCAGGCCAGCCTTTGCCGACACAGGTCTTCAAGAGGACAATCCAGGCAGGCCGGTGACTTACGGCAGTGGCGCTTGGCATGCTCCACGATCAATGCATGGAATTCTCCGTACAGGTGAGTATCCCGGGGCAGTGACGCTTCCATCATCAACTGCAGTTGATCGTACTTAACTGGCACCTCCCAACCCAGCCGCGTCAACAATCGCCGGGTATAGGCATCGATCACAAAAAAGGGCTGCTCCAGGGCATACAGCAGTATGGAATCAGCGGTTTCCGGTCCCACCCCCTTGACCGCCAGCAATTCCTGCCGCAAGCGCTGTTCATCCACCCTTGTGACCAGGCTAACGTCATAATCATAAGCCTCGAACCAACTGGTCAAGTGCTTAAGGTGGCGAGCCTTCTGGTTGAAATAACCGCAGGGTTTGATGATCCCCGCCAATTCCTCCAGGCTCACTGCGGCCACAAATTCCGGGGACAATTGGTCCTCAAAATTGCGGATGGCTTTCTCCACATTGGTCCAGGCGGTGTTTTGAGTTAGGATGGCCCCCACCATCATCTCGTAGGGGGTCCGGGCTGGCCACCAATGACGGGGGCCATAAGCTGTGAAGAGCCTGTCGAAAATGGTCATCAATTGGTCCCTGTCTGCCTCCGCCACGTCTGCCCAACCCTCCTTGGTGTTTCGTCTCCACAACCAGCTGCCGGTCATATACTAATGAATAGTATTATATCACCTTTCCGAATTGAAGCCGTCCTTATGGCTGGTTGACAATGAGCAAGGGTTGAAGCTAAATAAACATATGAACAAAATGTATAATGCCCATCGCTGGCAACCGAATACCACCGGCCTGACCGCCTACCCCTGCAATTGGTGCCCCCGCGAGTGCGGTGTAGACCGTTCTCAAACGGCTGGGTTCTGCGGCTGTCCGGACCAGATCAAATTGGCCCGGGGGGCCTTGCATTTTGGCGAGGAGCCCTGCCTGAGCGGGGAAGGGGGCAGCGGCACCATATTCTTCAGCGGATGTAACCTGCGCTGCTGCTTCTGCCAGAACTACGAAATCAGCAGCCAGGGATGGGGGCGGGAGATTTCCATCGGCCGCATGGCCGAGATATGCCTGGAACTACAGTCGGCCGGAGCTCATAATATCAACCTGGTAACCCCTACCCCTTACCTGCAGTGGGTCCTGCCCGCCCTGGAGCGGGTCCGCCCCCGCTTGCATATCCCGGTGGTGTACAACTGCAGCGGTTATGAAAAGGTGGAGGTAATTGAGGTCCTTCAGCCTTATATAGATATCTATCTGCCGGATCTGAAATATTACAACGATGAACTTTCCTGGCGCTACTCCCGCTGCCATGGTTACTTCGCGACTGCCGCAGTTGCTATCCAGGCCATGGTATCTCAATGCGGTCCGCCCGTATTCAATAGGGAAGGGATTCTGCAAAAGGGGGTAATCATCCGACATTTGGTTCTGCCCGGGGCCAGACAGGACTCTATCAGGATAATGCGCTGGCTTAGCGATAATCTGCCTCGGGGTGGTTTCCTGCTGAGCCTCATGAGCCAATATACCCCGACCTTTAACAGCAGCCTGTTCAAAGAGATCAACCGCAAGGTAACCTCCCGGGAGTATCATTCCGTGGTGGACGAGGCGGTCCGCTTGGGATTGACCAATGGCTATATCCAAGACCGCAGCAGCGCCGCTTCCGAATACACGCCCCCATTTGACGGGGAGGGGATTTAAAATAGGGCAGGAGAGGGGATAGGAATGATGACATTTATCGGCAATATTATCTGGGTGGTCTTTGGAGGGTTACTCGGGGCCATCGCCTGGAGCCTGGCGGGTGTGCTATTATGCATTACCATCATCGGCATACCTTTTGGGCTGCAGTGTTTCAAAATTGCCGGATTCGTGCTGTGGCCTTTCGGCCGGGAGATCCTCTTGGGCAACTTCGGTGCCGGCGGCTTGATCTTCAACATCATCTGGCTGATCGTTTTTGGATGGGAATTCGCCCTGGCTCACCTGACCATCGGATTAGTGTTCTGCGTTACCATAATCGGCATCCCCTTCGGATTGCAGCATTTCAAGCTGGCCATGTTGGGACTCATACCCTTTGGAGCGCAGATCAGACCGGTTTCAAACTGAACCCAGTCCCGGAGTAGCCGTTAACTAACGAAGCACCAGTATTAATTTGCGCTGAGATCGGCAAACCTAAAATGGAGTACGATTTACCAAACTGGTTTACCATACTGATTTATCATGCGGACTTATCATGCGGATTTGATACTAAAGGAGAATAGCTGTTGATCCAAGTCATTGTCCAGGAGTGTTCCGAGTACCGTCAGGACTTGCTGCAGGAAAAAATCACCGCCGGCATCAAACTACTAGGCGGGTGGGACCAATTTGTCTCCCCAGGGATGAAGGTCCTGCTCAAAGTCAACCTGATCGGGCCCAAGAAATCAGAGACAGCGGCGGTAACCCATTCCGAATTCGTGCGGGCTCTTACCCGCCTGCTCAAGAAGCAGGGCTGCGAAGTGTGGATAGGGGACAGCGCCGGCGGAGCCATTGCCGGCATAGCACCCACTGCCCAGGGTCTGGTGATCTCAGGCCTGAAGAAGGTTGCGGAAGAAGAAGGGGCTGTACTGAAAAACTTCGATAAAGAAGGGGTAGTAGAGGTAATTCCCCATAGCCCCTACGTGGAGCGGATGTACCTGGCCAAGCCCATGTTCGAAGCCGACCAGGTTATAAATTTGCCCAAATTAAAGACCCACTCCGCCGGCATCTATACCGGCGCGGTTAAAAACCTCTTCGGCTGCATCCCCGGACTAAAGAAAGCCGAATACCATCGCCTGGCACCTAATCCCCGTGACCTGGGTCATATGCTGACCGATATCCACCAATCCGTCCAAGTCGGGTTGCATATAATGGATGGGGTGATCGCTATGCAAGGGGAGGGACCCACCGCCGGTGAGGTCTATCCCGCGGGTAAGATATTGATGAGCTGCGATCCGCTGGCTTTGGATACGGTTGCCACCGCCATGCTGGGGATGGAGATAGAGGACATCCCGATACTAATAAGCGCTCGAGAGAGGGAACTAGGCGAATCGTATCTGAACCAGATCAAAATCGGAGGCGATTATGACCAACCGCCCCATCTGGCTGATTTCAAATTCCCCAAGCGTTTTCGCAGTGCCAAAAAAGGCAATCATGCGGTTCTGGTAAAGCTGATCGATTTCCTCAAGACCAGGCCTAAGATCAATGCAAAAGCATGCAAGGATTGCAATATGTGTGTCGAAAGCTGCCCGGTGCAGGCCATAGACGAAGCGACCAAAAAGATAGACTACAATGCATGTATCGAGTGCATGTGCTGCCACGAACTCTGCTTGCACCAAGCCGTGGAACTCAAACGGGACAGCCTGTGGGCGGAAATCTTCACCCGTCTTTACCGCGGTACCTATAAATAGTTCAAAAAACCACCCGGCGGCCCAACCGGGTGGTTCCTAATTAATTCATTCCCTTCGACCCATTGGGCGCGTGGATCTAGATGACCGCCAGACCCTGGGCGCCGATCTCGGGCAGTCCGGTCGGTTCGAAAACCTCCACCCGGAACAGGCGTCCGTATCTCCCGATTTTGAAAACGCTGATCGAGCCCTGGTTGCCATTCAACGAGTAAAGATTGCGCCCATCCCGGCTGACCGCGGTGTCCAAGGGGGCACCGGTGCCAAACAGAGTGCTGAAAACCGTCTCTTTGACGAACAGAGTGCCGTCGTTGTTGATCCGATACCGGGTTATGGTCCCCCCATTGCCAGCATTGGCGGTATAGGCGAATCTCTCCCGCCGGGTGACCGCTACCCAACAGGTGGCCACCTGCCCATTTATCACTGAGCCGCTGATCACATCCAGGTTGCCATTGGTATCAGCCGTGTAGGAGGATAGGGCATTGGGTCCAGCCTCAGCCACCAGTAAAAATCCTTTCCTCAGAAACACCTCCCCAAATGGAGACGCGCCGTTGGAAGGATTGGCAACCGGTCCGTTCAGGGTGCCATCGCCGTTGACCAGATAGACAGAAAGGATGTTGGTAGTTCGTTCAGAAACCACCAGCAAACGGCCGTTGGGGCTGAAGACAACGCAGGATGGCTGGGCATCAGGGGTACTGAGGGGAAAAGAGCCGATGAATGTCAAACTGCCATCATTGGCAATCCTAAAACCAGTTACGTTAGAATCGTTGCCGGCGTCACCTTCATTGGTCACAAAGAGAAGATCACGGTACTGGGCCAGGCTGTTAGGGGCGACACCTCCCGATGGTTCAACGTCCACCAGGCTGAGCCCCCCATAAGGTGAAATCCGAAAACTGCTGATGGAATCGCTGCCATTGTTGACCGCAAACAGGTAGCGGGCACGCCGGGAGAGGATTACCGAGCCCTGTGATGTCAATGGGTCTACGATAGGTTCACCGGAACCTTCGCCGCCGGTGGAAAAAGAATTGATGAAACTAAGCCTTCCTTTGAATCCCCTGCGCAGAGCTACGATTTCATTGTTGTCAGCATCATTGGTCATGCTATATACAAAACCTTTGCAATGCTTCTTGTGATTGCCATTCATAAAAAACCCTCCTCATGAAAAATGTAGAATCAGCTCGCACTACACAATATTCATGAGAGGAAGGAAATGGCACAGACAGCTGGAATTAACATCGGAGATAATTGGGATTTCAGACTATGCCGTACGACCCAGAAGAGCCCGCTTTAATTATTTGCCGGTCAGCATTTTTATTGATACCAGCAGGAGAACCACCCCAAATATCTTTTGCAGCAGGTCATGGGGTAAGCCAACCGCTACCCTGGCTCCCAGATACCCCCCCGCCACAAAGCCAACGATTATCAGGCCGGCGATCTTCAAGTCTACCAGCCCATTTGTATAGTAGGTCCAGGCCGCCAACAGACCGACCGGAGCCACCAGCAAGGCCAGAGTGGTTCCCTGGGCTTGGAGTTGGTTCATGCCAAACACCAGAACCAGGGCCGGCACGATAACTATGCCCCCGCCTATACCCACCAAACCGCTTATAATGCCCGCCACCACGCCCAACACAATATAGGCCAAAACGGCTGACACCCAATCACCGCCTTTCATTTCTATACAAACATCGATACCAGATAATAAAAAGTTAAGTCTAAAGTCATATTGTTGCTAATATCATTAGTAGTCAAGGGGTATTTTCATGCAAGCAACCATCGCAGGCGGACGGACTCAATTCTGTTATCGGTGAATCAGTGACAAGGCCAATTCCAGTAATGGCGAAATTTCAATATGATAATCGCTTGTAAAGCAAAAACTATGCTCAGGAACACTCAGGGCCTAACACTGAAGGTCTTTCACTTAAGATCTATTCAAGGTACATAAATCGCGGATGTGTTTGGTGAGAGTAAGGAGAAGATATCAATAGTAAGAGGAGGTGCTGTTTATGAAAAGGCTCCTGTTGATGATGATGGGCCTGTTTTTCGCGGTCACCTTACTGGCCGGATGCGCCCAGCATGTCTATTCACCCGAAGAACCCTATCAATCCCGGTTGCCGGCAGGATTTGTATATGTGGACCAGGTTATCCCGGGCGTGCAGTTGGATATCCGATACCATGGCGAAAACAATTTTGTGGGAACGCGGATAGACGGTTACCATGCGCCGGTCGGAATTCTGACCAATGAGGCGGCAACAGCCTTAAAAGCGGTAAACCAAGACCTGAACGGCCAAGGATACGGTCTGAAGGTATTTGATGCCTACCGTCCCCAGAAGGCGGTAGATCATTTTATAAGATGGTCATGGGATTTAAGTGATCAAAAAATGAAATCATTCTATTACCCCAACTTAGATAAAAGCGATTTGTTTGACCTTGGTTACCTGGCGAGGAGATCTGCTCATTCCCGGGGCAGCACGGTTGATGTGACAATTGTCAGCCTGGAGAGCGGGGAGGAACTCGATATGGGCACCCCCTTTGATTATTTGGACCCGCTTTCCGGTTGGGACGCCCAGTCCATCAACCCCGAACAAACCGCCAACCGCCTGTTACTTAAGAACATCATGCAAAGACATGGCTTTCAAGCCATCAGCAGGGAATGGTGGCATTATACTCTTATAAATGAGCCATATCCCAACCGGTATTTTGACTTCAATATAGAATAGTCTCTCCCGGAGAGGTTAAACTCCCCTGCACGGACCAAGCCCCCCCAAGTAAAACCGGGATGAGAATCGCGGAATTCAATTCGCTGTGCCAGCCCCATCGGCGCCCATAATTACAATACGGTATGGTCGATGAGGTTTTACCCGACAACTTCCCAGAAACGGTACAGGCCCTAGTACCCATATATTGGATGAGATAATCCGAATCATTCCCGTTCCGTGCGGGTTCACAGCTTTGTGTATAGAAAAAACAGGGAATTTCTCTTCACCTTTTGGTCTTTCCCGACATATTACGGAACCAAGGAGGTGAAAAAATGGTATTCGCAATAGTTGCGCCGCCTCTTGTCTCCAAAATCGAGCGAATCATTGACCTCGATCTGGAGGTCCTGAAATCGCTCGCCGAATTAGCGGAGGATATCAATGATCCGGTTTTACGCAATTTGATTGCCAATATGGTTGGAGAGGAGAACGGCAATGTGCGGTTCTTTACATTGCTGCTGTTACTTGCGAACGGTAACAATAATACCAACAAAGATCGCAGATAGTAGGATGATAACGGATTTGAAGCAACTACAGTCTATAAATTATGTAGGAAGGAAATGAACATGAACAAGAAATTATTTACTCTAATCTTAATATGTTGCTTGACCCTGCTAATGCCATTGAGTGCCTATGCCATTAATTCTGATATAGATCAACAAAAGGCAGGTCAATTAATGACGCGGTATATGGAAGCATTGGCCTCGGGAGAAAAGGACTTACCTAGCATAGAATTGATAGAGGAGTCACAGAAATTGTATCAGAAGGCTATTGATGATGGCCAATACGGAGAACCTACAAAGAAGTGGTTGGAATTAACCGAGGCACAGTATGAGGCCGATATGCAAAAAATCAGGAAAGAAATAGACGAAGCTGGCATAGAAACAGATGGCTCAAAGGCAATAGCAAATGTTTATCCAGGATATGATTATACCTGCTATGGTGCCGATTGTGGGAATCAAGGCAAGTCCGAATACTGTGATGATTATGAGGATGGAGGTAATTTTCGATGCGGTTGGGGTACGACTTCAGGTGGTTATGCTGACGCACTGTCAGAAAACTGTAGTACTATTAACATTCATTCAGCGACAACTTGGGCTTGGATGGGTAAACAGATTAAAGTAAACGGGACAGGTGATGCACGAATATATTTTGATGGTAATTATGCATATTATACCTTAGGAGGGTGTACTTATCCAACTTGGTGTAGTGTTAAAGTCAAAGCAATAGTATACAATGTTACTGATTCTCAGGAAGTGGCCAGCAAGACTATTGCCTATCATTCTAATTTTGCCCCTATCCCGGGTATGGGTGACAATGATTTTAATGAAGCTATTGATTGTACTCTCTTAAATGGTAAAACCTATGTATTAAAGATGGAAGTTACTGCTTATATTTCGGCGGGGAGTGAAACATCGGCTGACATGTGCAGTGGGCTTAGTCCTGCTGCAGGTGGAGATGGTGTTAACTATGGATATATGAAAGTGACTTGGAGATAGAATCCCAACTCACAAATAGTATATATAATGAGGAAATCCTCCTTTAAATGGAGGATTCCTTGTTATTGTATTGAAGTCTGGTATTTAGACCCATAATATTGGGGAGGGAGTAGGAGCATTATGCATATTATCAGTAACCACGGATATGTTAATCTCGTTTTTATTGTGATTATGATGGGCGCTATGATGGAAGTAATTTGGCGTTTATCCAAGCAGATGAAAAATACAGGAAAATGGAGCGTAGACTATGATAATTTTGCAGTAAACATTGTGGTGAGTATGATAATCATGTGCGTTTTCACCCGTGCGTTACGTGATAGTCTTGAAGCATTAGCATTTGTTATTATCTGGTTACTATTGCCATGTTATTTATTGTTGCGAAACCTAAAAAAATCGTAGCAACGTAGCAATAGATGGTCCCTTTACCCTCCGGTGATCCAAGCTCCCCATATAGCATCAGCTATCCCTATTAATTCACTATCTCCATTTACACTCTCCAACCTCACTTACTGATTTTTTTAAAATTTGCTTATTATAATCGTTGTAAAAATCATCTTTTCGGATTATTTCAAATGGAATGCCGCCATAATCGACAGACTGGCGAATAACTACGTTGATTGCGATCGTCATGTTCATTCCACAACTCCTATAAAAGCTGCCCTGCTTGCCTTATTGATTCCGCATCGGAGTGCGCTTTCCGGTTGGGACGCCAAGTCGATCAGCCCGGAACAAACCGCCAACCGCCTGTTACTCAAGAACATCATGCAAAGACATGGCTTTCAAGCCATCAGCAGGGAATGGTGGCATTATACTCTTATAAATGAGCCATATCCCAACCGGTATTTTGACTTCAATATAGAGTAATCTCTCCCGGAGAGGTTAAACTCCCCTGCACGGACCAAGCCCCCCAAAGTAAAACCGGGATGAGAATCGCGGAATTCAATTCGCTGTGCCAGCATCGTCGGCACCCATAATTTCAATACGGTGTGGCCGATGAGGTTTACCCGACAACTCCCCCAGAAACGGTGCAAGCTCGATTACCCACATATTGGATAATATGATCCGAATAATTGCTGTTCCTTGCGGGCTATCAGTTTTGTGTATAGAAAAAACAGGGAAATTCCTCTCACCCTTTGGTCTTTTTCCACATATAACGAAACCAAGGAGGTGAAAAAATGGTATTCGCAATAGTTGCGCCGACTCTTGTCTCCAAGATCGAGCGAATCATTGACCTCGATTTGGAGGTCCTGAAATTGCTCGCCGAATTAGCTGAGGATATCGATGATCCAGTTTTACGCAACCTGATTGCCAATATGGTTGGAGAGGAGAACGGCAACGTGCGGTTCTTTACATTGCTGCTGTTACTTGCGAACGGTAACAATAATCTCACTGGGAACCGCCGGCTGTAGATCTCTGTTTATGAGACATTAGAAATATAAAGGAGAGTGTATAAATATGGCTCAAGTTATTTGCCAACAGGTAGAATGTGAGTGTCCGCAATGCGACAACTATCGTACCAGTCTGGAGGAGTCATTACAGGATGAGATATGTGATGCCGGTCTTTATGCTCAGATAGCCAACGAGGCACCGTCAGATATCCTGCGTGAGATTATAACCAGTATTGTCGGAGATGAATACGGTCATGCCCGGATGCAATCTGCACTTCTGGGTCTTTGTCCCCCGGCAACCTCCTGTCCCCCCGACTGCCCACCAGCTACTGGCGATTTTGAGGCCGATGTCAGGGGAGCGATTGCTGGAGAACTATCCGCAATCAGATGATATTAAGAACTGGCCAGATGTGCGCCGAACTCTGAAGTGCGGTTGTTATTGACCTCTATCTTGGGGGACGAATATGCCCACACCAGGATCTGGAACGCCATGCTCTTGGCTGGCTCCATCTGCACTTACCCTTGCGGATAAGCGACTGCCAAGCTATTTACTTGCTGATCAACACCACCGGACGCAATCAAGATAACAGTCTCAATATATTCTCACCGCTGCAGGGGACCCCGCCAGGGGTCCCTTGCGTTATGAGTCTAGGCTTACTTTTTTACCATTAGGCCTAAACAGGTTGAGACTGGCTTAATATTATTGATTACCTTCGATATCACCACTGAGAGCATTCAGAAATACTTGTTGATGCTGTTGCATTTGTTTGTCTTTCCTGAATACCACCGCCAGGTAATCCGGTTTAAAATACTTATTTAGCGAAATAAATCTGGATCCAGGCCGATTGAATATAGGGAGACTCCGTACCACTGTGGCAAATGATATTCCCAGACCTAACTCTACATAGGTTACATTCAGTTCCACACTCGAAGATTCCATTGCCATATGATAAGTCAGATTATTTTCCAGGAAGAGTTTTTCTATCTCGGTACGTTTACAGGGCTCATTTCTCCTAATAGGCAGAATCAATGGATATTTGGCTATTTCATCAAGTGAAATCTCCTCCAAATCATTCAAGGGGTGGGCGGCATTTACGATAAGGACTGTCTCCACCGGATTCAGACGGATCTTTTGCAGGGTTGGCGGCACAATGGATTCCAACATAATGCCAAAGTCAACTGCCCCCTCATTGACTAACTCCAGAGCCGCTCTTTGCGACCGGTCGAGAATCGTATACTCCACCCAAGGAAACTGTTCTTTATATACTTCCAGCTTTTGAGGCAATAGCTGATTAAGCGAAGTAAACGGACCCGCGATTCTCAGCTTACCCTTATGAGAGCCTTTGAGTTCGCTTAACTGGTCCAGTAATACTTCGTATTTCATAAGGACGGACTCTACGAAGTCATACATCAACTCGCCAGCTTCCGTAAGTATCAATTTGCGTTTACCGATTCTTTCAAAAAGGCTGATGCCCAGTTCCTCTTCCAGCTTACTGATCTGCTGGGATACGGCTGACTGTGTCACAT
>JAAYJY010000127.1 GCA_012522705.1 Syntrophomonadaceae bacterium
GATCAATGGAGCAACACAGACTATTGACTGTGCTCCGGAAATCGTGCCGCCTGGCCGCACTTTTGTGCCTTTGCGGTTTGTAAGCGAGACTCTTGAAGCAGATGTGGTTTATAACCCCGACGGTGGTCACATAGCCATAACACGTTAAATAAATATTGCTCCGAGCCTGTGATGCCTAATGTCGATACTATGGTTCACAGGCCGTTAGGTACACCTGGAAACTGGTGCGCCCCCCCAATTGGAAAGGAGCCTTTGGCGGATAAAACATCCGACTGGCTTCTTGCCCGTCGGATTTTTTGATTGTGAAGGGCAGAAACAGGTTGTGAATTTTAGTGGAAAGGGGAGTGGGTATCCGGCAGAAAGAAGTGGGTAGGTATTCTATTCTTAGGGCTAGGTATTTTTTTGGGAAAGGGGTGCAAGGATGTTTTTTAAGAGAAAAGGTTGGGGAAAAGGCTTAACTATTGCACTGGTTTTTGTTTTCTTATTACAGTGCATAGGGATGATGGCGCCTCAGCCAGCCAGTGCGGCTACCACCACGGTTACCATTACGAAATACGCCATTGACCGCACAACCGTGCTTGACCAAATGGTGGTTGATTATCATTGGCTGATGAATCCAGACAACATTCCCGTTATGGGGGATGGGATTACCCATTACTATCATCAAGGTCCGGTTTTTGTGGATCACCCTGATCCGGAAACCCAGGAACTGCTTCGTTGGAACGTAGAAGAAGACACAAACTGGGATACCAAGGATATGGGAGCCTTGAAGGGGACCAATGTAAAAGATCTCTGCAACTTAGTTGGCGACATGACAGAAGGTGACACGCTTACATTAAGATCAACCGATGGATTCAACAAAACTTTTGCTTACAAAAATGTTTATGAGTACGACCCGGATCGTGAAGGTCCTATGGTGCTCACCTGGTATAAGGATGGAATGTATCCGGATACCGGCTATTATGACGGTATGCGTCTGGTCTGGTTTGCCGGAGCTTCTTACAAACAAGGTCCGACCAGTATTGAAGGTCTACCTTCAGGGGATTACCATGTATTTGGCAACTGGGAATGGCACGAGGCAGCCGATCCTGAATATTGGTATTACTACTCAGGCACACATCCTACTACCACCGGTCTCTCCGTACAGTATGTCACCCAGGTGAACATATATAGCAATGAGCCAGTACCGGTAGCCGTGACCGGGGTAGACATCAGCCAAGGGGACCAGACGCTGGATATCGGAGATACCGTCCAGCTGACCGCAGTGGTAACCCCCGCGAATGCCACCAACCCGAACGTAAGCTGGAGCAGCAGTAATGAGGCCGTTGCTACAGTAAGCGGAACCGGCTTGGTTACTGCAGTGTCAGCAGGAACAGCCACCATCACCGTTACCACCCAAGATGGAAATTTCACCGACAGCACAACCGTGACCGTAGACGAAGGCTCGGGTCCGGTCATGGATGTCCTTTACGACGGAACAGTCAGCTTGACCCCTGGAGAAACCTTCGCTGTTACTGTCGGGGCCATCGAATATACGCTAGACAAGGGCACACCGCTGGGTGCGCTGCAGGCAGCTGCGGAAGCCGGCAATTTCACCTATGTCTTATCTGACAAGCGCTGGTCCTATGACGAAGTACTGCTGCTGGATGATGTGGGGACCTATCTCCGCAAAGCCCCAGGATACTGGTATGCTTATGTAAACGATGTCTATAAAGATGGATACCAGAATACTCCAGCCGGATTGAACGTCATTCAACTGGCAGATGGAGACAGAGTCGAATTCTACTATGCAGCAGATATCTCAGACGCCACTGACCTGGCTGCGGTAAAGGCAGCCGCTACCGCAGCAGTAAAAACTGTAGCATCCATTGGGGTGCCTTCGACCATGGATGTCCTCTATGACGGAACAGTCAGCCTGACCCCCGAAGAAACCTTCGCTGTAACGGCTTACAATTCTGGTACAGGCTATACTGTGTCCGAGACTACCCCACTGGGAGCTTTGCAAGCAGCGGCAAATGCAAGTGGGTTTTCATATGATGTAACCGATAAGAATTATGCCGCTTCGGGAGCGTTGCTTGTTGATAATATAGGCGATTACGATTTTGTAAAGGGAGGCAGCTCGTGGTTAGCCTACGTTAACAACGTTTACAAAGACGGTTTTAACAATGCTCCTGGAGCTTTGAATCTGATCCAACTGATAGAGGGAGACAGAGTCGAATTCTACTATGCAGCAAATATCTCAGATGCCACTGACCTGGCAGCGGTAAAGGCCGCCGCTACCGCGGCCGTGAAAACTGTAGTTTCCACTGGTGGTGTAGTTCCTGCCGATTGGACGCTTCAGCTCTTCGGGGCTAAGAATCAAAATGTTACCAGAGCCTATTTCGAGCAAGGTTTGGCCTGTCCTTCCTCGGGACATCAGGTAACCTGGACCGATGACAAAGGAACTCCAGACACTTCTGATGACGAAGTCTGGGGAGGCGTGCCCCTGTGGCTCTTGGTAGCCATGGTGGATGATGACCCCGATGTTGGTGATGACCATATCAACTTCAACGATGAACTGGCTGCCGCAGGTTATGAAGTCAAAGTAATAGCCGGCGATGGTTGGGACACTGTGCTTGATAGTGCTGATATCGCCCGCAGCGATGCTTATATCGTTGCCAATACCCTGAACGGAGAACCGCTGCCCCTTAAGACTGAATCAAACAAAGACAGTTGGCCCTTACATCTCAAA
>JAAYJY010000128.1 GCA_012522705.1 Syntrophomonadaceae bacterium
CGCCCTTGACCGTGATTTTATCCAACGCCGATATGCTGCGGACAGAAAAGAATTTGGAGGGTGATAAGAATTTCCGCCGTATGGAACATATTCATGGGGCAGCCTTGCGCATGAAGGAACTGGTGGAGGACATGCTTACTCTCGCCAGGTCCGACAGTGGAGAAAGAAAAGCTATAAATAGCGTTGTGGATTTCAGCCATATTGTTAAAAGCACTGTTCTTGTGTACGAACCTTTTTTCTACGATGACCGCAAGGAGTTTTCATACCAGATAGAAGACGGACTTTTTGTCCGAGGCGATATACCAAGGTTGCAGCAAGTAATACATATTCTCTTGGATAATGCCCGGAAATATTCTTCCGCTCAGGGGGCTATCCATGTGAGGCTAAGCAAAGCAGAACACAAGAGCCTTTTGCTGGAAGTGACCAATCAAGGACCCCCTATTCCCAAAGCCGAGTTAAAGCAGATTTTCTTAAGATTCTACCGTCGCGACGAATCAAGAAGCGAGCATGGCAGCTTCGGCCTTGGTCTCTCTATTGCGCAGAGCATCGTAAGCGGGCATAAGGGAAAAATATGGGCTGAAAGTGATGAAATATCGGGCAATAGCTTTTCAGTATCGCTGCCGCTTGTATAGTGAACCAATTTCCTCCGTCCTCGGCCGGCGGGAAAAACAGACTACTAAATCAACAGCATTGTCCAGTTCCAGTTGTCAAGAACAACCGCAATCATTACTGGTATTTGCGCCGGGTTCTGCGTTGTAATGGCGAAAGAGAAAAATTAAGCGATTTATTTGGATTTAAGCCGGAGACATAATGGGCTATACATTCACATGGGATGATTTGGAACGGTGGAGTTGTCAGGGATATTAACCGGACGACGCAGACTATTATTCCTGAACGCATTCATCCAGAGAGGGCAGGTCATCGTCCCAGTAATGCGGTTCGCCCAGGTCATTGATTTGAATATTCCCGGCCTGCCCATACTGGTATAGCTGATCCAATAGCTCAACTGCCGCCCGGATTCTGGTTCTTAATAGATAACCGCGGGTTTCGGTAGCTTTCAGCACTTCACGCACATCCAGCCGCGACTCCCATCCGTAAGCGCGGCCATGAAAATCCTGTACTTGTTTCAGCACTCCCAGTATTTCATCCTGGTTTAGGGGCTGAAGCTGTGGTGCCGCAATAATATGGTTAAGCACCTTTTCGGTTGGCTCCCGTTCGCTGCGGTCAACGTAGACGGTCGCCATGTTTTCAAAATCGTGCTTGGTTTCTATTACGTCTTCTACAAAGGATGCTCCCATGGCAAACATCGTAAAAGTGGATTCCAGGCGTGAATACTGTGCGGGGAAAAGGAAAGAAGCCATATTTTTATAAGCAGTGAGTCTGGCTTTCTTGCCCAGACGGCCAATAAGCTCAGTTTCGTCAATCAATACCACCCAGCCGTTATAGCCCAACTGTCTGAACAAATGGCTTAACATAGCCAGGTAATCCATACAGTGGCGGGTTTTGCTGAAGGGAACCGCATAACGCGCCCAGCACCTCCTTCCCGAACAGTAGTCCGGTTAACTTGCCGGGGCAGAGATACCTTGCCAAACCGGGCCCGAGCGTGAAGTTCTTCGGCAGTACTCAGCGTTATGGGTCGGGCCCCTTCGTCCAAACGGTTAATCACTGAGGCCAGGCGAGCCGACATTTCCACCATGATTTCCGGGGTATAGACTTCGTCAATCAGACGGTCCAGATCTACAATGTCGGCAATACGGTTAAATCGAGCCCCTTCGATTTCATTCTGGATGCGCATCCATAAGGCCTGATAAGATTTTAAAATCAGCTCAATGAAAGAATTGAAGCAGCGGATGATATCTTTGAAAGGCTGCAGCATCTATTTCCCGGACAAGTAGGACGTTACCATTCGGAAATGGATGAGAGGATCAGGAAAATAGTATTGCGTAAATATCAGGACTCGGAAATCCGTATCTTGGTGAGCTGTCGGGCATTGGATGAGGGCTTAAATGTACCGGAAACCGACGTTGGCATAATTGCTTCTTCCACCAGCAGCAGCCGGCAGCGTATTCAAAGACTGGGCAGGATATTGCGCCGTTCAGGAAAAGATCACACTGCTTGCCTTTATTACCTTTACATAGGTTCATCCAACGAAGAGCAGGAATTGCTGGCAGATATAAACCAGGAATTGGCAGGAGTGATTCCGGTGCTTGACTTGGATTATGACCAGGAAACCCAGTCCTTTATTCATCCCGCCTATCAGACCCTGGCTGATCGGGTTCTGGCTTATAGCCGGGGCCAAGGTTGGAGTACCAGGATCACCAGCGAAATAGAGAGAAACCTGGAACGGGGCAAACTAAGTTGCGACTGGTGGACTTCGGAAGAGACTTGCGGGTTGCGCATTCAGTCCGCACCCTCCCGCGCGGAGCGCAACTATTGGATAACCATGCGACTATTGGTGCAAGCCAGCTTTAACCGCTTACCCCAATAAAGGAAGCAAGGATTCAAAAGTTAGGATGGTGTCCAACCAAAAAACAGAGTAATCCCTATGCTTGGTCATGATACCGTTGATTTTATTGTATAATTGTACAATGTAATGTACAATATAAAACAAGGAGGTGGTTTTTTATGATCGCAACAACCTATTCTTCTGTTCGTCAAAACTTTAAAGAATACTGCGACAAGGCAACTATTGATTATGAAACGATTATTATTACTCGTGCGCGCGGCGATAATGTGGTTATGATGTCCGAAGCCGAGTACAACAACCTTTTAGAAAACCTTTATGTCAGAAGGAATCCCAAGCAATATAATGAATTATTACAGTCCATAGAACAGCTGAAACAAGGCAAAGGGCAGAAACGAGAACTCCTTGATGAATAAAGTGTTTTCAGATATCGCTTGGCAACATTACCTATATTGGCAAACGGAAGATAGAAAAATACTCAAAAAAATTAACGAGCTAATCCGTGATATTGAAAGAAATGGGAACGAAGGCTTAGGTAAGCCAGAGCCTTTGAAGCACGATTTGGCCGGCTATTGGAGTCGACGCATCACCGATGTTCACCGGCTCATTTATAGTTTGGATGATACAAATATCTTTATCGCCAGCTGCCGGGATCATTACTAAATAAAAAAGACCTTCTGCCAATAGGATTTGTTATTAATGCTTCTCATCTTGTTACTGATGCGAAAAAAGAATACAACAAGATTTAAACACGATGTTTAAAAGAGCTTTTGTGTTTTTTTGTTATGAAAGGTGTGGCCCAAGGGCTGCTGGTTCATATACTGTCAGATGTTTGATATAATGTACACCTTTGGAGTTATTCAAAACGCATTCACCTCATGTGTTTAACGAAGGTTCGGTACATGATCCACAGGCAGGATAGGATAAAGATTATCCACACCAGGGTAACCTTATCCAAGAAAAGATCCGAGAAATAAGCGCCCAATAGAATGCCCAAGAAAATCAACGTGATTTTTAATCCCGCATAATCAAACAGAGTATACTGGCGACCGGCCTTTAGAACCCTTTGAATCAAAGCGTTCATGATATTGGCCTCCCTTCTAAACCTGAATACCAACCTGCCTAAGTCCGTTATACATCGCTCAGTCTTTAATGATTTGAGAAAAAGTTGGTGGGACTGCCTGCGACAGGGAAGCTGAAGCGGGCGCCGGCAACGGTCGGAGGCGACCTGACGCAGCGGAAAGCAGACATGTAATATTTCAACGTAAAATATGTAGAATAATAATAGGAGCAGGGTATCAGTTTGAAGGAAAGGTGAAGCGCATTTGAGTATCTTCGGGAAAGCAGTAAAGGGGACACTGGGGGTTGTGGCGGGCGGTTTAAGCTACGTCATAATTAAAAGTGCCCGGGCCATTCAAAATATATATGGTGACAGCAACCTGGTCAAAACAGCTTCCGACGTGGGCTCCAGTTCAGTCCGGATCACCGCCGACACCTTGAAAATGGCCACTGACATAGTCGACGGGGGATTGGAGGCCGGGGTAGGGCACCTGGTGAAAAACGAAGATTTGAAAACGCGGGGTTTGGCGACCGCCCAAAATGCCGGCAAGGACATTACCAACGGGGTTGTGGAGGGAATGGTCTATACGGCCGCAGTTGGCGCCAGCACTGCCAGCAGTGCATTCAACGCCGGCCGGCATTATGTGACCGGCGACAAGACCGAGGCCTTGGAGGAATTCGACGTTGCCAAGGGTTTGGCCAAACATTTGGGCAGGACGGTGGCCATCGGTCTCCTGGCTCTGGGCAGGACTGATACTGACCGCCCGGGAGACCGGGTTGGCAAAAATGGTCAAGCTTCCTCAACCAGCGGCAGTTTGGATAGGGAAGGCGTTGATTAGCCCAATTAACGGTTGGATGAAAATTTGTATCATAATCCATTGGACAACCCTATATATATACGGTTAAAATTTTAGAGCAGGATTTTTCTGCCCTTCAACTGGTGAACGGGAATGTTGACTGCCGACTGGATAAGGCAGTCGTTTTATTTAAGGAGCGTAATCTGGTTGGAAAGCTGGAAGAAAAATATTATATTGTTCCTGACCAGCCAGACTATCTCCCTGTTCGGATCTTCGCTGGTCCAGTATGCCATACTGTGGTATATAACCCTGGAGACGCAGTCGGGTGTAATGATGACCATCTCCATCATCTGCGGGTTTCTGCCCACTTTATTTCTTTCGCCCTTCGCCGGGGTGTGGGCGGATCGCTATAATCGCAAGACCCTGATCATGCTCGCGGATGCTTTTATCGCCGCTTCGACACTGATCGTCGCCATCGTCTTCATGCTCGGTTATGACCATATCTGGCTGTTGTTCGCAGTATCAGCGGTCAGATCCTTGGGGACCGCGATTCAGATGCCGGCGGTGGGGGCCTATATACCGCAGTTGGTGCCGGTGGAGATGCTGACCAAGGTGAACGCGGCCAATGCCAGCATACAGTCGACGGTCTTCCTCATTTCTCCCATGATCGCCGCCGCCCTGCTCACTATTTCGACGATTGAGTGGATATTTATGATCGATGTAGTGACAGCGACTCTGGCAATCATGGTGCTCTTGTTCTATTTGCACGTGCCGGCCCATGCTAAAGCGCAGTTACAGCAAACCTTGAGCTACTTCACCGACCTTAAGAAAGGCTTCGCCTATATCGGTCGCCATAGCTATATTAAAGGGCTATTTATCTTCTGCGGGGTCTTCTTCCTGCTATTGGCGCCGGCTTCCTTTTTGACCCCCTTGCAGGTGACCCGGACCTTTGGCGCCGATGTCTGGCGGCTGACCGCCATCGAAGTGCTTTTCTCCCTGGGCATGATAGGGGGCGGCCTGTTGATGGCCGCTTGGGGTGGATTGAGGAACCGGGTTTATACTATGACCGGCGCCACCCTGGCGTTCGGGGGCTGCACCCTGGCCCTGGGATTGGTCCCTAATTTCTGGATCTACCTGGCCTTCATGGGATTGGCCGGCATATCCATCCCGTTCTTCAATACTCCTTTCACGGTCCTGTTGCAGGAGAAAGTGGACCCGAATATGCTGGGCCGCGTGTTTGGGGTGTTTTCCATGATATCCAGCTCCATGATGCCACTGGGAATGCTGTTTTTCGGCCCCCTGGCTGATCGCATGGTTATAGAAAAGATGCTGGTGATAACCGGCGTGCTTATATGTATCGAGGGATTGTTACTGGGATTGAGCCGGGTGATGGTCGAGGCCGGCGAACCCCTCCCGTAGTTATCCTAAATCGGTCTCTGCACTTCCGGGGTTGCTCTTAAACCCAATCAATCTCATGGCATTGAGTATCACCACTAAAATACTGGCTTCATGGATAAACATCCCGGATGCCAAATGAACCCGGTCCGCCAATACCCCGGCTAAGAGGATAAATACGACGGCCACCGCGATAAATGTGTTTTGCTTCATGTTCAGGACCGTTGCTTTGGCCAGAGCGTAAGCATGAGAGAATTGCATCAGTTTGTCCGCCATAAGGACCACATCGGCGGTTTCCATGGACACATCGGTACCGCCTTCACCCATCGCCAGACCGATATCCGCGGTGGCAATTGCGGGTGCATCATTGATCCCGTCTCCGGCCATGGCCACTACATGTCCGGCCGTTTTCAGCTTTTTAACATATTCCACTTTGTTTTCCGGCAGTAATTCGGCATGAAATTCATCCAACCCGAGCACATTGGCGACCAACTCCGCGGTGTGCTTATTGTCTCCGGTCAGCATAACCATCTTCTTGATCCCATTCTTTCTCAGGTCAGCCAAAGCTTGAGGTGCATCTTCCCGGATCTGATCAGCAATGGAGAAAATACCGGCGATTTGGCCATCCACAGCGGCGAATATGGCCGTATTGCCTGCTTTTTCGCGTTGGACGGCATAGGCCGCGATTTCATCGCTGACCTGAACATTTTCGCTATCCATCAACATACGATTTCCAATCGCCAGCGCCCGGCCGTCAACTTGGGCTCGGATTCCATTGCCTTTAATCACTTCACCGCTAAGGATTTCTCCGTCCAGGTTCAGGTTCCTCTGGTTCGCTTCCCTGACAATCGTCTGTCCCAGATGGTGCTCGGAAATGGTCTCCGCCGCAGCCACCAATCCCAACAATTTATCGGTCTCTACATTAAGGAAGGTTTTGATATCAGTCACTTCCGGTTTTCCTTTAGTCAGGGTACCGGTTTTGTCGAATACGATGGTATCAACCTTGGACAACCGGTCCATAACCTCTCCGCCTTTGAGAAGAACGCCGTTCTTGGCGCCATTCCCAATCCCGGCCACGGTAGACACCGGAGCCCCGATGACCAAGGCGCCCGGGCAAGCGACCACCAGGAAGGTAATGGCCACATGGAGGTTGCCGGTGAGACCAAATACGACTATCGCCAAGACCACCACCGAGGGGGTGTAGTAGTTGGCGAACTTGTCCAGGAACTTCTGGGTCTTGGATTTGGATTCCTGGGCTTCTTCCACCAGTTCGATAATCTTGGCAAAGGTGGTATCATCTCCAACCTTTTCAGCGATGATCTCCAGATAGCCAGTATCGACGATGGTGCCGCTGTATACCTTATCCTCCGGACCTTTCGAGGCGGGTACCGATTCGCCGGTGATAGCTGCTTCATTCAAGGAGGCTTTGCCGGAGATGATACTGCCATCCACCGGGACCTTGCCGCCCGAACGGATAATGATCCGGTCACCGATGACAACTTCCTCCACCGGTATCGTCAGAGTCTCTCCGTCCCGGATGACATCCGCTTCCTGGGGTGCCATATCTATCAGTTTTTTTAACGAAGAGCGGGTTTTTTCCAGGGTACGCGCTTCCAGGTAGGCACCAAATAAGAACAGGAAGGTCACGATGGAAGACTCGGTATACTCATGGATATAAAGGGCGCCGGTAACGGCGATGGTCACTAATAATTCGATGCTGAAGGCCTTCATGCGCAAGGCCTGGAAAGCCCGGATGGCGATGGGGACAACGGCTATCAAAGTCGCCATGATCAAAGCCGGATCCCTATAGCTTGCGTATCCAATTCGCGGAGCCAGTAAACCCAACACGATCAGAACCCCGGCAATGGTCATAATCTGATTTCGATACTGGTTGATCAGCCTGGTCATGGTCATCACCTCTCGTTTGGTTTCAAAAAAAAGCCATGGCCCCTATGAGACCATGGCAGAAGCGATGAATCAAGAGGTCTTCGAAGATGATACGGAATACCCTAATTTTTCGATAGTGTCCTTTAATTTTTCGGCATCCGTCTGGGTATCATCAAATTCCGTTTTGACCTTGCTGGAGTTAAACAATACCCTTACCGAATCGACTCCTTTGGACTTGGTCAATGCAGTTTCGATCTTTTTGACACAGGTGGGGCACGTTAACTGCTCTAATTGAAATTCTGCTTTGGCCATACTCGCTCTCACTCCTTTAAATTTGGTAAGCCTTGTACGGTAACGTCAGAAGAAAACGCTCTTATCTCTGGCGATAGGCTATTCTCTCTGAGGATCCCAAAATATATCTGCCACTAACCAATTAATATTTTAATCCAAGACTCAAGGAAAAATCCTTGACTGAAATCAATTTCAAACGCATACGGAAATTAAATCCCGAGAATCAACTGATTTTCTAGCGGAGTTGTTTAATTATCAACTTGATCAAGTCGGGGTATTCCTGACTCCAGTAATTATTGGCGTCTTCTTTGCTGTTAAGAAATTCTATCACATTTCAGCTCTTGCATAAACCGATAGCATACACTCACTGGAATAGATCCAGGCCTGCATGAACACCCTACCAATGATTTAGTGACTTGAAGACCAAGCCCCAATAAACAGCCCAACAGAATGAACCTGAAAGAACCTCTGCTTTTAATCGGCAGAGCTCCTTTTTTCGGGTATAGTTTTAATAGCTTGGATCATGATCAGACCACAGGGGGCGGTGTTATTATGTTAGAACAAGATATACAGGAACTAATATCCCGGCAGCGACAATTCTTTGCCAGCGGCCAAACACGGGATTTGGATTTCAGGCTGGAGGCATTGCGGCGTCTCAAGAAATCGGTGCTGGAGTATGAGCAGGAGATAATTGACTCCATGGCGGCCGACAATGAGAAGCCGTTGTTTGAAAGCTATATGACCGAATTGGTGCTGACCGTCAATGAAATCAATCATGCTGTCAAGAACTTGAGGAAATGGATGAAACCGACCAGGGCCGGGACCAGTATCTTCGTGTTCCCGTCCCGGAGTTATATCGTCAGTGAGCCATATGGGGTAGCCTTGATCATGGGCTCCTGGAATTTCCCCTTTCTGCTGGTGTTTTCGCCTCTGGTAGGGGCGATTGCGGCAGGCAACTGCTGTATAGTCCAGACTTCCGGCAATTCCCTGGCGGCGGGGGTTAACGAGAAGATGATCGCGGCCACCTTCGCAACCGATCATGTTGCCGTGGCCGCTCCCGGCTTGGAGACGTCCAAACACCTGGTCGGCCAGCGTTTCGATAAGATCCTCTTCACCGGCGGGCATGAGGTAGGCAAGATAATCATGGCCAAGGCCGCCCAGTACCTGACCCCGGTCACCTTGGAGCTGGGGGGCAAAAGCCCCTGCATAGTTGACAAGAATATCGATGTGGATATAACTGACCGCCGCATACTGCATGGGAAACTGCGCAATGCAGGCCAGGCCTGCATTGCTCCCGACTACCTGCTGGTTCACCAGGACATTAAGGAAAGGTTTTATGCGGCTCTTTACAAGTCGCTGCAGGAATTTTATCCGGAAGGACCCAACCGCTACCAGGATATGGCGGCCATCATAAATATAAAAAACTACCTGCGGGTAAAAAGCTATTTGACGCAAGGTCAGATTGTAATCGGGGGAGGGTTTGACGATGAGCGTCTGATGATTGAACCAACCATCATGGAAATGACGGACCTGGACCAGCCGGTGATGCAAGAGGAGATTTACGGACCGATTCTGCCGGTGTTGGAATACACCAGTCTCAGCCAGGCGGCCGAAATAATTGCCCACAACCCCAATCCGCTGGGATTGTACATATTTTCGAAGGACCAGCGGGTGATACGC
>JAAYJY010000129.1 GCA_012522705.1 Syntrophomonadaceae bacterium
AATCGGAGCAGCTGGCACAGGAGCACCAACTGAAACTAAAAGGTTCGGTGACATTTTGGAAAGCTCCCTCTGGTATTGGCGGAGGGCAGGGGAAGTTTTGTGACCTTTCGAAGGCCCAGGTCCCCAGGGTAATGGGGGAGCCATCACATACCCGCTTCAGCTTGAGCACCAGACGCAGGAAATAATTGGCCAGGTCATTGATCCGGTAACTTATCAGGGAGTAGAAATCGAATTTTACTACGGGATCGATAAGAGCACTTGTATCCAAGGCTAGAGTGGACTGTACGGCCGAATTCCCGTAACTGTTGTTGACAATAACACTGTTGGCTTCTGCCTGCTGGAGGCCTATAGAATTGGTAGGGACGGGAGCCGAACCGATGGCTGTACCACATTTCAAAATCGTGGTCGTTTCATAGCGGGGTTGGGGTTTAGACCAGGTCAGGGGGGGGATGGGGGGATAATACTCCTCGCGGCAGTCGGGCTCGGGACATCGAGCGCCATCTGCATCGGGACGGCACCCCCAACCCCGATCGGGATTTTGGTAGGAATCGCGATAGACTCTGTTGCATTTCATCAATAAAACCTCCTATATATTAGATTTTTAGCCCCAGGCATGGAGTGGTACCCGGTTCTAATCTAGGTTATTCAATGGCCTATTATTTGGTTACTTTGGAAAAGACGAAGGGCATCGCCCTTTAATAGGCAGGGGAGGCATTATATATACGGGATTGTCAGAAAAGTTGCCATTTTCCGTAAATATTTGTTAGAGTAGAGCTCGAGGTGAGAGTTATGAAAGCAATGATCATGGCAGCGGGGGTCGGGTCCAGGTTGATGCCGATGACTATCAGTGTCCCCAAGCCCATGATACCGATGGCCAATCGGCCGTTGATGGCCAATACGGTCAAGCTGTTGGCCCGGTACGGCTTTACTGAATTGATCGCCAATCTCCATTATCATGGGGATCAGATCAGCGGCTATTTTGGGGATGGTTCTGATTTTGGAGTATCCATGCAGTACTCCCTGGAGGAGGAACTACTGGGTACTGCGGGAGGAGTCAAACGATGTGCCTGGTTCCTGGATGAGACCTTTGTGATCGTGAGCGGTGATGCCCTGACCGACATCGACCTGGGCAGGCTGGTGGAGGCCCATCGCTCCCATGGCGCCCTGGCTACCATAGCCCTCAAGGAAGTGCCCGATGTTGAGCATTTTGGAATCGTGATTATCGGGGATGACCAGCGCATCCGCAGCTTTCAGGAGAAACCCCGCCCTGAGGAAGCTTTGAGTCAGGTGGCCAATACCGGCATATACGTTTTTGAACCAGAGGTTTTCCAGTACATTCCCGAGGGGTTTTATGATTTCGGCCGGCAGTTGTTTCCCCGCTTGATTGAGATGGGCAGCCCGTTCTTTGGTGCGGTGATGGAGGATTACTGGTGTGATGTAGGCAACCTCGATACCTATCGCCAGGCCCATGCCGATGTACTGGCTGGGAAGGTACATGCGGATTGCGATGGTCGGCTGCTTTATAATGAAGAGGGACGGCGGGTATTGTTGGGGGAAGGGACTGAATTGGGGAGCGGGGTTATGTTTGCGGGCAGCGTGGTCATAGGTCCCGGCTGCCAGATAGAAGATGAGGCAGTTATAAGTGATACTGTGGTATGGGAAAATACCTGTATCGGCAGGGGAGCAATTCTGCGGGAATCAGTGGTAGGGGCCAACTCCCGGATCAACGCGGAAAGGATTGTGGCACCGGGCTCGGCCATCGCCAGTGATACCGAACTCTAAATCACCCCTGACCAACCTGGCCACCGGGAAGGGATTCCCCTCAGCCCATCCCTGGTAACGTAGGTCGCCGCTCAACATCAGGGCTGGGCTCCAATAATGAGATTGAAAGTGGACATGGGAGGAGAAGTCCCAGTAAAAAAGGAGCAGCGGAGCTTTCCCGCTGCTCCTTTAAAGCTTAAATAGGGCGATCTATTCGGTGGGGGCCGATTCCAGTGTTTCCGGTTCCAGTAAGCTGGCAAAGCCTTCGTCCAAGTCCTCGATGGCGAAGTTCTGGACTTCCTCCATCATGCTGGGATCCACGGGACTCATATTGAATATGCGGAAATGGCCTTTCTCATTGATCAGCAGAGCGGCTTCGCGGCTGGTCGGCTGTCCATTCTCCAGGAAATCATAAACAACCAGGGCGCTGTTGGAACCGATCTTGGTGTATTCCGGTAATATATCGATGCCGAGGCCTTCCGGCAGGGTGTTGTTGGCTTCGATGTCAGCGATCACAGCAGCGATTTCCTGTTCTATCTGACCGCGGTCAGCCAATAGTTGGGCTGGGGTCTTGTCCTGATGGTCGGGCAGGAAGCGAACCGACCAGAAGACACTTAGGTTGGCGGCCACCGTATCATAATTCCTATCGAAGTATGCTGCATAGAAGTCCTCCACCGTCTTTTCCGGTGCCGATTGGTTGTCTACAAAGGCCGCATATGAGTAAAGCCCGGCCAAGAGCAACACAATAACTACTAAAAGGGATCTGGGCACCCGGGCTGGTCCGGTCGGCATCTGGACCGCATGGTCGCCATTAGCAGTGTGAGACAATTTCCATATACCCCCGTTTCTTTTACAATTAGGATAAATACGTATTCTATTGTAATCCATCGCTGGCCGTTTAACAAATTGCCGGATGGTGCTGTGAATGGCTGAGGCGGGCTGACGGAGAATATGGACTGAAATAATGCATTTATCGCCTTCGGGGAGGATTGGGCTATGAAAGAGATTGTGGTTATCGGTGCAGGCCCGGCCGGGAAGATGGCGGCTATAAACGCCGCTGGAGGGGGAGACCGGGTGACCATCCTGGAGAAAAAGGACAAGGTGGGACGCAAATTAAGCATTACTGGCAAAGGTCGCTGCAACCTGACGGCAGCAGTGGATAGAGACGGTCTGATCAAGGGCATGCCCGGCAACGGGCGCTTCTTATACAGTTGCTTCAATGAGTTTTCCAATCAGGACCTGATCCGTTTCTTTGCCAGCTATGGGCTCAAGGTGAAGGTGGAGAGGGGGCAGCGGGTTTTTCCAGAATCGGATGACGCCGGGCAGGTGGTTGAGGTTTTGGTGCGGGCCATGCAGCAGGCCGGGGGTAGGATGCTCAACCGCTGCGAGGTGCGGGGACTGAATTGGGCTGAAGGTCGGATCACCGGAGTGAATACCCGGGAGGCGACCTTGGCGGCCGATGTGGTAATAGTGGCTACTGGCGGCCTGTCCTACCCAGGAACAGGTTCGACCGGGGACGGTTATCGCTGGGCCAGGGCGTTAGGCCACAAGATAATCGAGCCGCGTCCCGGTCTGGTTCCACTGGTGACAGGCGAACCCTGGGTACGGCAATTGCAGGGCATGGCCCTTAAGAATACCCGGGCGACTTCTTATGATGAGCGGGGCCGGAAGATAAACGAGGATTTTGGGGAACTGCTGTTTACCCATTTCGGTTTATCAGGACCCATAATCCTCTCCATGAGCCGGGATATAGCCCAGTATATTTACAGAGAAGGGAAGACGGTGCGTATAGAGCTGGATCTCAAACCAGCCCTCTCCGAACAAAAACTGGATGAGCGATTGCAAAGGGATCTTAGCCGGCATTCGCGCAAATTGTTCAAAAACTCTCTGGATGACCTCCTGCCGGCCAAGATGATTCCGGTGGCAGTTGATCTGAGCGCAATTGACCCAGCCAAGCCCTGTCATCAGGTGAGCCGGGCGGAGAGGCAGGAACTGGTCCAGTTGCTGAAACACCTCACCCTCACCGTCATCGCTACCCGCCCCATAGCTGAAGCTATAGTGACTTCGGGAGGAGTGAGCGTCAAAGAGGTTGACCCGCGCACCATGCAGTCCAAACTGGTGCCGGGCTTGTTCTTCGCGGGCGAGATCCTGGATGTGGACGGTTACACGGGAGGGTACAACCTGCAGGCCTGTTTCTCGACCGGATATGTGGCCGGTCGGTGGGCAGCCCGGATGTAGTGCCTCTTGCAAGCCCCTCAAAAAAAAGGGTTCCTGCGGCTTAGGCCGGCTTGGGTGCGCGTTGACGGGCTACCCTGTTTCTGTTATGATTCATATTGGTTAATTACGGCCAGAGAACAGGAGGAAACAATAGCATGATGACAAAAACGGCCCAATACCAGGGGTCAGCCCAATATATAGTCAGCGACGAACTGCGCAACAGCGTCAACATCGCGATCGCTTTGGGCAAACCATTGTTGATAAAGGGCGAGCCCGGCACTGGCAAGACCATGTTGGCTCAGAGCATCGCCGAGGCACTGGCCAAAGAACTGATTATCTGGAACATCAAATCAACTACTAAAGCCCAGGAGGGTCTGTACGTATATGACACCGTGCAGCGGCTTTATGACAGCCAATTCCAGGACCACGACGTATCCAACATCAAACAGTATATAAAGAACGGCAAGCTGGGCGAAGCCTTCCAGAGCCATGCTCAGGTGGTGCTTTTGATTGACGAGATCGACAAGGCCGACCTGGAGTTTCCCAACGATCTGCTGTGGGAATTGGACCAAATGAGTTACTATATACCGGAGACCAAGGAAACCATCACCGCTCGCACCCGGCCCATCGTAATCATCACCAGCAATGCCGAGAAGGAACTGCCGGATGCTTTCCTGCGCCGTTGTATATTCCATTATATCGCCTTCCCCGATCCCAATGAGATGCAGCGGATCATCAAGGTGCACCATCCCCATCTCGACAAACGCCTGCTGGAACAGGCCATGGAGACTTTCTATATGCTGCGCAACCTCAACAACATTCAGAAAAAGCCCAGCACCAGCGAGTTGATCGATTGGCTCCAAGCCTTGGTGGTAGGTGGAATAAGCCCTAACAAGATAAAACAAGACATACCGTTTTTAGGAGTACTGTTGAAAAAGAACGAGGATTTGGACCTGCTGTTAAACGGATTACAGGGCAAAACCCAAAACCGCTCCACTCCCCGTTCCAGCATGTGGGGCCGTTAGGGGTGATGGTTTGTTTACCGAATTCTATTATTACCTGAAGGATTTCGGGGTGCCGGTCTCATTCAACGAATGGCAGGACCTGATGAACGCTTTGGACCAAGGTATGGCCGGTTCCAGCCTGACTGGATTCTACTATCTGGGCCGGGCCCTGTTGGTGAAGAGCGAAGCTCATTATGACCGATTCGACCTGGCTCTCGCCAGCTATTTCCAGGATGTGGAGGCGGTGGAGGGACTGCCGGAGAAGATATGGGAGTGGCTCAACCGGGAGGTGCCCCCCTTGGAAATAACCGAGGCCATGCGCCAGAATCATCACCGCCTGGATATCGAAGAGATGAAAAGGATGCTGGCCGAGCGACTGGCCGAGCAAACCCAGCAGCATCATGGCGGCAATCGCTGGGTGGGAACCGGTGGCACTTCGCCTTTTGGACATTCCGGATATCATCCCGGGGGGATTCGTATCGGCGGCGATACCCGCAGTCTTTCGGCGGTCAAAGTAGCTGGGATGAGACGCTTCCAGGAGTTCCGCACCGATGAAACCCTGGGCGTCAGGCAATTCCAGTTGGCCTTGCGCAAGTTGCGCCAATTTACCACCCGCCTGGATGGAGCCCGGGAAGAATTGGACCTGGAAGGGACGGTTGATCAGACTTGCCAGAATGCAGGCCGCCTCGAGTTGAAATGGGCCCGGCCCCGGGTCAACAGCATGAAAGTAATGCTGCTCATGGATGCGGGCGGATCGATGTGGCCTTATACCCGGCTTTGCAATCAACTGTTTACCGCAGTGCATAAATCCAGCCACTTCAAGGATCTGAAGACATTTTATTTTCACAACTGTATTTATGACTGGCTCTACAATGATCCCAGCTGCAGCCAGAGAGATTATGTGGACACCGAATACATATTGCGCACCTGCGACTCCAATTATCGGGTCATCATCGTTGGCGACGCCAGCATGGGCTATGCTGAACTGATGCGCCCGGGCGGTATCATCGATTGGGATTTACACAACGATCAAGCCGGGATAGAGTGGCTGCGCCGACTGCGCCAGCATTTCGAGTACTCGGTCTGGCTCAACCCTATTCCCAGTCGATATTGGGCACGCATGGAGGGCGCGTTTACTATTGGGGCCATCCGTAAAGTGTTCCCGATGGAAGAGTTGACGGTGGAGGGGCTGGAACGCTCCATACGCAAACGGAAAAGCCGGTCCCGGGCGGGAGAGGAGAGTAAGCTTGTATACTGAAAACCGGGTCAAGATAGTTGTGGATGGTGTAACCGGGGTGGGTAAATCCAGCCTGGTCAGGATTATCAGCGAGGAGATGGGTTTTAGGCCTTTCGACGAGATGTTCGATGATGAATACCGTCTGCTACATAAGTTTTTTCACGACCGCGAAAAGTGGGCATTTGCTATGCAGGTCAACTTCATGACCAACCGCATCAATCAATACAAACAGGCCATGAAGGTGTGCAAGGCATTGATGGATCGGTCCATCTTTTCGGACCGCATATTTGCCCTGATGTATCTCAACCATAAATACCTCAGCCCGGAGGAATACGCGGTTTACAATAATCTGCTCAATGCCTTCCTGGACCATGTGCGACCGCCTCAGCTGTTGGTATACCTGCGGGTCAATACTGACGAAGCTATCCGGCGCATCCACCGACGCGGCCGGCCCGACGAGATAGAAGTGGAGCGGGAATACTGGGATATGCTGAATCAATTCTATGAGAACAACTACCACGATTACCAGCTGGGCCAGCTGCTGGTGCTTAATGTCGACCATCTTGACTACGTACATAGAGAAAATGACCGACAATTCATGGTGGAGGAGATCACCCGGGCCCTGAATACGGTAGTTGGCAAAGCGAACAGTTCATAATGGATTGATCATTAGGTCTGGTGGTGGGTTATGGCAGCCATTCTTGGGATTATGGCAGGGACTATATTCCTGCTCTATTCCGTCTATTTTTACAAAATTATTAAGGAAGAGCCCCATTTCTTTGAGCTGGAGTTGTTGAGATCCCTGGCCAATTGGATGATATCTGCCGGGGCTCGCAGCAAGACATATCTGTGGATGATATTGGCGCTTTCGATACTGCTGGAGATTGCCTATTTTTATTTGACCTTGGCCCATATTCCCAATCCGGTAATAACCTTGTTTACCTACATTATTATCCTCCTGGAGCTGTTCCACTTGTCCCGGATGGGAGTAGCCTTCCACCGGTTCTTCAAAGGTCAATACCTGCTAAGGCAAGTGTTCTCCTGGCCTCTGGAGAGGTTTAGCGCCGGCCTGTTCTTCACCCACTCGTTGCTGGTGGTAGTAACCCTGCTGTTCTTCAGTTAGACTAGTAGCGTCCGTACCGCCACCGGGAAGGGCTGGAAAGCCGGTAAGGCCTCCCTGCAGGCAATGTCCTTCGATGCTGGAACCGGGCCAACAACCTAACGATTAACTCAAATTGACAACTTTTTAAGGCCGGGAACAACGATTGAGGAACTTAGCCCTGTTTCCATAGCCGGGCTGCTAATGCTGTCAACGTTGGTGGGACCTGTTCCCAATCCTGTATCCGGACAATATTATCGGCTTGCAGATGATTATTGTAAGGATGATCGAATAGGATGACGGGGATAGAACCGCTCAGTTCCAAAGCCAGGCCGTCATGATCCTCGATCATCACCTGGATGTCGTTTTCCAGGCAGACGGCCAGTTTGCTGAAGTGGTGCATATTATCGGTATCATTCATGATCAGCTGGTCGTATTCCACCTGGTTACAGGCCAGCCATTCCAGAGTGACCTCGCGGATATTGCCGTTGCGGCGGTTGCGGGAGGTTATAAGGGCGATGTAATTATTGCTGTGCAGGTCGCGAATGACTTCAACCGCGCCGGGTTTAGGCGTCACATCCCGGTATATGTTGCCCAGGTGAAGTTGGATGAACATTTCCAGATCCCCTGGTTCCCAGGATACGGCTTCCTCCAGGGTATATTTGCTGGGATCAAAGCGGTAGGGGAGGCGGCGGGCCAGAGCATAGCGCTCCAGGTATGCCCGTATCGTCTCCCGGGTGTTGGTTATGGTGTTGTCGATATCGATGCCTATCCTCATAAAACAACCATTCCAGTATGGCTGGTATATCCCAGCCATATCTTATCTCCTGATTTCCTGTCCAATATGCAGTATCGGAGCCACCAAAATAGGATTAAGGCAGGCGTTCCGTGCCTTATACCTGGTAATAAAAAGGGGTTTAGTCACTGACTAAACCCCTGGTCTGATCGCTGGCGCCAACTAGCGGCGTCTGGCCTGGAAGCAGTCCCGGCAATAAACCGGACGGTCCCCGGTCGGTTCGAAAGGAACCGTGGTTTCCTGACCGCAGGCAGCGCAAATGGTGTCGAACATCGGGCGCGGTTCTCTGTAACCGGTGTTCCCGCCGCGCTGCATTTTGCGCGCCCTTCTGCATTCGGGGCAGCGGCCTGGTTCGTTCTCAAAGCCCTTTTCAGCATAAAATTCCTGTTCCGATACCGAGAACAAGAACTCATTGCCACAATCCTTACATACGATATATTTGTCCTGTAACATGCGTTCATCTCCCTTCTGAAGTACTCTTGGACCAGATCCCCCACAAAGGAGATGATTAGAGCAAGGCAAGTTAAATTCTAATCCAAAGATTGTCGGTTGTCAATTCGTTAAGTAAAAATCGGGGGCATGCCTCTAAGAGAGACTGCCTGGCGACCGGTCAGCTTTCCGCTTTGCACCCTTGCCGTCGAAGTCCGGGCCGTGGTCTCTGTTTCAAGAAGGTTATGAAGGCGGGCAACAGGGTAATGGCGATAATACCCAATACTATCAAGCTCAGGTTGCGCTCCACCACCGGTATGTTTCCAAAAGTCCAGCCGGCCCAGAGGAACAGGGACACCCAGGCGACACTGCCCACCATATTGAAGGCAAAGAACCGGAGATAATTCATCCGCCCGATACCGGCCACGAAAGGGGCAAAGGTACGGATAATAGGGAGGAAGCGGGCGATAACGATGGTCTTGCCCCCGTGTTTTTCATAAAAATCGTGGGTGCGCATAAGATGTTCTTGATTAAGAAAACGAATCTTGGTGCCGCTGAAGACCCGGGGACCTATATAATGACCGATTTGGTAGTTTACCATATTGCCCAGTACGGCCGCAATCATAAGGGAAGCGGCCATGGCCAGCATGTTGATCTCGCCGCTGGCAGCTAGGGCACCTACAATAAACAACAGTGAGTCGCCGGGTAAAAATGGGGTTACTACCAGGCCCGTCTCGCAGAATATAACCAGAAATAGGATAAGGTAGATCCAGATCCCATAGTTAGCGATGATAGCGACCAGGTGCTGGTCCAAATTGATGAAAATATCGACAAGATAAACGGCTATACCGACATCCATGGCAGTATCCTTTCCTAAATCAGACGCCAGAAAGGGTCTGGCAAATAAAAAAGCTGCTTGCGCGAGCTGAAATATAGATATTTTAGTGCAATTTAGTCTAAATTATATGAAAGGTTTAGTCAATAGCCGCTGACACTGTAAGCTATTGATTTTATTCGGTTTTATGGGTATTATGGATGGCACAACCAAAACTTGTAAAAATGAATCAGTTAACGTAAAAAGGGATGAGTTGATCTGGCTCAGGTTAAATTAATCCTGAAAGATTCTGCTTATGACATAGTATATCTGTTTAGATACTGGTACGGCATTGACACTTGTGAGGTAGAAGATGTTCGAAGCGATTTTGTTTGACTTGGATGGCACTCTGCTGGACATCGACATGGAATTCTTTCTGGGCCGGTATTTCCAGGAGATGGGGGAGATGGCTGCCGGGCAAGGATTTGAGGAATCCAAGCTTCTAATGGAGCAGATACTCAAATCAACGGATGTAATGATTAGAGATAAAAACCCGTATATTACTAACGAAGATGTTTTTATGCAGCACTTTTTTAGTTGTCTCCCGGTTGATGAAGAGAAAACCAGGGCTTTTTTCGAGGAGTTTTATAGAACCGGGTTTCCTCGGTTGGAGAAGTATGCTGCTGCCTTCAGCGGAGTCAGGCAGATGATGTCGGGTGTGTTCGCCAGCGGGGCCAAGGTAGTCGTAGCCACCAATCCAGTATTTCCGCGGGCGGCAATCCAGATGCGGTTGGATTGGGCGGACGTAGGGCATTTTCCTTATGATTTGATCACCTCCTACGAGGTGATGCATTATTGTAAACCCCATGCCCAGTACTATCAAGAGATCGCCGATTATCTGGGAGTCCAACCAGCGGACTGCCTTATGGTAGGCAATGACCGGGCTGAAGATCTGGTTGCCGGCCTAGTGGGTATGAAGACATTTCTGGTGGAAGATCGGTTGATAGACCGTGGTTCGGATCAGTTCACCCCTGATTGGAAGGGGAGATTACCGGGGTTGTTCAGTTTCATGGAGAAAGTAACCCAAAAAAGAAGAAAGAAGATGGTCAAGGCAACTAGCTCGACTTTGGCGGAGGGGAAGTATATTGAAACGATGTAGGATTTTTGGTAGAGTATAGCAGGTTTAGTTTGTAAAATTGTGTATTCCAGCAATGAACTTGTTATGTCCCGGTGCCTTATTAAACTAGGGAAAGAGGTCGTGTAATGGACGGCTTGTTGTATGATGCATTTTCATGCATTGTAACTGTAGCGGAAGCGATAGTTATCCTGTTCTTATTGTACTACTATTATGTTTCAGTTTCCGGATGGCGTAAACGCGAGGAAGAGAAGGATTTCACCCCTGAAAAAAGATTTGCTCTGATAACCGCAGCCCACAACGAGGAAGCGGTCCTACGTTACCATTTGGAAAGCATTAAGAAATTGAATTACCCCGCGGAATTGTTCGACATCTATGTCATCGCCGACAACTGCACCGACAGCACAGCGGCAATTGCCCGCCAGGAGGGAGTCCTGGTTTACGAGAGATTTTCGCCCCAGAGAGGCAAGGGTTATGCCCTGGATTGGATGTTTAACAAACTTTTTAAGATGGAGGAACAGAAGTATGATGCCGTCTGTCTCTTCGATGCTGACAACATAGTCTCTTCCAACTTCCTGCTGGAGATGAATTCCAAGCTGAAGAAGGGCTATCGTTCCATCCAAGGCTATCTGGATACCAAGAATCCCAATGATTCTTGGGTCACCGCCTGCTATGCCACAGCTTATTGGTCCATGAACCGCATGTGGCAGCTGGCGCGCTTCAACAAGGGCTTGTCCAATGCCCTTGGAGGGACCGGGGTATGCTTGGAATACCAACTTCTCAAAGAATATGGTTGGGGCGCAACCTGCCTGACCGAGGATCTGGAATTTACCATGAAGTTGCTCATGAACGGCATCAAGACCTCCTGGGCTCATGAGGCCAAGGTCTATGATGAGAAACCGGTTTATTTTTCTCAGACCTGGAGGCAGCGTACTCGTTGGCTGCAAGGGCATTGGGATGTGGCCTTCCGTTATATGGTTCCGCTATTCAAGAAAGGATGGCGGGAGAAAAAATGGTACCCCATCGACGGCGCCATTTATCTGTTTCAGCCGTTCCTTATAACAATTATGTTCTCGACTTTCGTTTTTGCCGTGGCGGCCAACCTGTCACCGATACCTCTATATGAATCGATGTTGACCAAGATGTTACCAAAATGGTACTGGTGGGTTTTTGGTCTGGCCGGCTACTGCTACCCAATGTTGGGCTTGATCCTGGAAGGGGCGCCGCGGCGTGCTTATTTCTACTACATTACTTATCCTTTCTACGGACTGACTTGGTTCCCAGTCACACTATGGGGACTGTTGCAACATAAAAATCAGGATAATTGGGCCCATACCCGTCATTTCCGGGGGATATCCATCAATAGCCTGGAATCAGAACAGCCAGCGGTGGAGGCTGCAGCCGCAACCAGTTTCTCACCCACTCTGGCAGTAGTGCCTAAAGCAGACAAGGTCAAGGTGGGCGGGGTAAGACGCAGCCTGGTCCCCCACCAGGTATCCGAAGCCGGCGAAGGGCCTGGCAGCGAAGCCGAAGTGAAACACCGCCCGGGCAAACCCGTATATCCGGCTTTGGTGGTGAACCGGTCTGCAGCCATTTTAAAACCGGTGGAGGTAGTCAAAGCTACTATCAACCAGGATAAGCGAGTTACGGTTGCCAGTGGCGAGAGTCGTTAGGATATCAACTCCATACCGCCCAACCAAAACCTGCTGGATCTGAACTGCAGTTCGGTCGCCGGCAGGTTTTATTGTTTACAGCGTAGGAAATATGGCAAAATCTTGCTATATTAGACGTATAATTAAGAAAAGGAGGATGAGATGGATGGACAAGAGAAGGTGGCTGGCCTTGTTGCTGGTCGTGTTGATGGGAATCAGCCTGCTAAGCGGCTGCAGCCCGGCCGAAAAGAGTTATTACAGTCTGATGAGTGAAGTCAGGACCCAGACGGTGTATGAAGACAGCGGCAGCTACACCATTGAGGTATCAGCACTGCCAGCGGGGATGTTCACGGGACAGGATAGCCCAAGTGCCTCAACCCTGATCAACGCCTTGAGTCAGATTAGAATCGAATACAAGGGCAAGGTTGATATGAAGCAGCAGGTCTACCAATATGATTATGTTATCTTGGAAGGACGCACCCGGGCAGAGGTGGGAGCCTTCTCTATTGCCTATAAGAATGGGATTATGTACATAAAGATTGACCAGCTGATGAATCTGATCAAGGAATTAGGCACTCCGGTCGAGAGGGAAAATCTGGACCGAATTTTTACCGGGGTGGAATGGGTGAGCCTGAGCGATCAGGATATGGCTGGATTGGCGCCGGAGAGCCAGGCAGGCATCACCAGCCAATTGCTGTCCAATTTCTCCGGGCAGCAACTGTTAATAAAGAAATTGTTGGATGGATTGGTCAATGACGTTTACAATGATTACTCCACCAGCCTGATAGCCCAGAGCGGAAATAAATACACCATGACCCTGCGGGGCAGCGATCTGATGGATGTCTTTAAATCAGGGGCAATTTACACTATCAACAACATTGACAAGCTGAGCCAGTCCTTAAAGAACTTCCTGAATAGCTTGACCCCGGCCGAAGCCGCTCAACTGGGCCTGACCGCGGACGCCAGACTCCAAGCCCTGCAGATTCTGGATGAAATGGTGTTGGAGGTCAAACAAGACAGCCAGAGCGCTATCCGGGAAATAGAGGGCATGAGCGCGGCTTCAGAAGCCGAAATGCTGAGGGCCATCAATGATTCAGAGTTTGTCTCCAGTGTTGAAAAGACCGGGACCAACAATTATAAGGTAACTGCCCGGGTGCACCTCAACCTCAGTGATCCGGACAATCCGCGGGATAGACTGTTGGCTGCCTTTACCGCCGAGCAGAATATCAACGCCGGGGCCGCAGTGCAGGTCATTGCTCCTGCCGGGGCGGTATCCGTGACCGAACTGCAAAGCAGGATGCCCCGCAAGATGACCGTCAATATCGACACCGGTGATTATAGCAGCAGCAACGGCCTGTTTAGCAACAGCGGGCGACTAAGCGTACAGATGGTGGATGGTCGTACTTACCTGCCCCTGCGCATGGTCGGAGAATCGCTGGGCGAAACAGTGGGCTGGGACCAGGATGCCCATCAGGCCTATGTGCTGCAGAATGGCCAGCGCATCAACATGACCGGGACAATCGTGAATAGCCGTACCTATATCAAGATGGGCGATTTCGAGCAGATGGGTTTCTCGGTAGGATGGAACGATCATACCCGTACCGTCACCGTAACTAAATAAGGGAGCTTGCACGGCTGCCTACCTAGGCAGACAAGAGTATGATACCCCCTGTCTTTCGGGGCAGGGGTATTCTTCCCCAAATCAATCCGGGCCGATATCAAGATTGGTTAAACAACAGGGGACCTGGTTATAGGTTGGGTACATGGATTGTGGCCGGCTGACACAATTCGGCAGTTGCCCCTTCATAAGAAGGGTTTTACCAGCAATATGTAGAATATGTAATGCTTGAGTGTGAATATCGGGAGTTGTCAGCAATTGGATAGAAAGATCTGGAATAATGTCTTATCGGGTCTTATCCTATTTTATAGCTTGGGCAGTATGGCAGCCATGTTGCTATGGAGCCCAA
>JAAYJY010000130.1 GCA_012522705.1 Syntrophomonadaceae bacterium
GGCTGTAGGTATTCGACCCAAGGTGAATAAATCTTGAGCTATTATTGACATAGAGTGACATTGTGCTAAAATTCTATTTGTGTTTTTGTAGACGGTGGGTTAGGAGGTTTGGGAATATTTTGCAAATAATTTGATGAAGGGAGCTGACATTATTGCAGTCTTTGGGGCGACATGTATTAGCCGAGGTTTATGGATGTCGATTTGATGCCTTGAATGATGTCCGGAAGGTAGAGGATATCATGGTCAATGCAGCTTTGGAGGCTGGCGCTGAGGTACGGGAAGTGGTATTCCACAAATTTAGTCCTCAAGGGGTTAGCGGAGTAGTGGTAATTTCGGAGTCTCACCTTGCGATTCATACCTGGCCTGAACTGGGATATGCGGCAGTCGACGTGTTTACCTGCGGTGAGAGAGTAAATCCATGGGACGCATGCAAGTATCTTTCAGAAGCATTCGGAGCCGGATACGTAAATGCCCAGGAGGTCACCAGGGGATTGGTAGCGGACCAGGAAGAACGTATGGTGGTAAATATTTAGGAGGGATACTATTTTAGTAGGCCGATCGTGTGTCAACAATATCTGCAACAGTATTTAAAAGCCTCACTTGGAAAACTTTCGAGTGAGGCTTTTTAATACTGCTGGTGAAGATACTGGTAGGGATGCCGCGAATTATTAATGAACCTATGCCTCTAATTGAGATATGATATAAGCGCAGTAAGGGATTAGGACTAGGTTTTGAAGCAGGAAATACTCGAAATGTGGAGAATGATTTACCAACGTCATCGATTTCCGGTTTTAATCACGGGAGAGGATGGTATCAATTGGAGTTTATCCTCACGGACAGTATCAAAACAGACTTGGCCAAGGTTGACATAGAATTCGAAAAAAGCCTGCGGCCTTGGTGGGAGGAATTACGTCCTTTTCTTCCCGCGCCCGGCGAAGAGCCGGGCTACGATTTGCTCCCCGCCATGGTGATCAACGCCTATAGGTGGGCAGGAAACGGGCACCGATTGACGATCCAGATGGCCAACCTGATCCGAATCATCAATCTGGCCAACCTGATCCATCTGAGGGTCAAAGATGTGGAGGAAGGTCAGGAGCACAACCAGGAGATGCAGTTCGCCATATTGATCGGAGATTATATCTATGGTCGGGTCTTGAAACTCTTGGGGGAAACAGAGGCCGACAAGCTTCTGGATCAGTTTGCGGTCATGATCGCCCGCATTAATGAGGGGATGGTGATGAAATATAAGCTGGACTCTGGTTTGGATGAATATCTGAGCCGGGGCAGAGCCCCATTTTATGCCAACGCCTTTTCGAGCGCAGCCCGGATGCAGGACTGGGATCCACCCCATGTGGCATTATATGAAGCAGTGGGTCAAAACCTGGGTCTGGCATTGGAAATGATATACGTATATAAACAGCCTGATATGGGTTACCGCTACCTGCGTCAAGCCGAGTCAGGATACCAACGGCTGGTTCAGAGTGGGTTTATCCGGAATACTGCTCTGCATAATATAATCCAGGCAATCTGGGATGATGAGGAAGTGGTTGGCAGTGGAGTATAAGGCTTCCAGCCGGCGGAGTGAAAACTGCTTTGACTAAACTGTCCAAATTCTTGGCAATGATAGACTTTGGCCATACGTTGTTCGGCCTGCCATTTGCTTATTTGGGTGCTTTTCTGGCCGCTTCAGGCATACCTGCCATGAGCCAACTGGGGTGGATAACGCTGGCCATGTTTGCCGCACGTTCGGCTGCCTTGTGCCTGAACCGTTTGATCGATCGGGCCATTGACCGGGCCAATCCCCGCACCTCGGGTTGGGTTCTGCCCGCCGGGGAATTGCCGGTAGCCGGAGTGTGGGCGCTGGTGGTGGTGTTCTTTGCATTGCTCTTCTGGGCGGCCGCCCAGCTGAATCCTTTATGTGTAAAATTAGCGCTATTGGCGGTAATCATATTGTGGGTCTATTCTTACACGAAAAGATTCACCTGGTGGTGTCACCTGCTGTTAGGGATGGCGGTGGGAATAGGCCCAGTGGGTGGATGGATAGCCATCACCGGCACCTTTGATTGGCAGCCCCTGTTATTGTGGCTGGCGGTGGCCTGCTGGATTGCTGGTTTCGACACTATGTATGCCGTTCAGGATATCGATTTTGACCGGGCTCATGGGCTTTATTCGATTCCAGCGCGATTCGGGGTGAAGGGGGCGCTTCGGTTCTCATCCGCGTTTCACTTGGCTACCGTATTGTTCCTGGTGTTGACCGGATTTATTTTGCACCTGGGGATCTGGTATTTTATCGGGATATTGTTTACCGCAATTCTACTCCTATATGAGCACCTTATCGTAACTTACGACAATCTGGCCCGGGTCAATTTTGCCTCATTCCGGGTCAATCACTATGTGGGACTTATCATATTTGTTATGGCCATAATCGACATACTTTCATGATCGTTATTCCGGTATGGTTCAGGTTAACTGGGCTCCTATCGGGCCGCAAGGCTTCGCCTGGCTGGCCGGCCTTTTTTCGGTTATAATTTGCTTTTAGGATGCGGAAATATATAATTAGATAGAATTTGTTTAAAAGGGGCACCTGATGACCGGTTTGGATGTATTTAACCCCATAAGCAGCGAATTGAGCCAGGTGGAGATTGATTTACTGGCCAGTATAGATACAGATCTTCCCATTTTGGCAGAGGCCGCCACCCATTTGATCAAGGCGGGAGGCAAACGATTGCGGCCGGCCTTCGCTTTGTTGTCCGCCAAGGTGTTCAGTGATGAGGTGTGCCATGCAATTCCTTTGGCGGTCTCCCTGGAGCTTATCCATATGGCTAGCCTGGTTCATGACGATGTCATCGACAATTCCGAATTAAGGAGAGGTCAGCCGACGGTAAAAAGCCGGTGGGGTAATCGATTATCCGTATGCACAGGCAATTACGTTTTGGCTAAATCGCTGTCATTGACAGCGGATTACCTGAATCGCGACGTTATCGAGGTTGTGGCTGATACCAGCATGAGCATCTGCGATGGCGAAATAAGACAGATGCGCACCTGTTATGATGTTACCCAGGGCTTGAAAGAGTACCTGCGGCGGATCGAGAGAAAGACGGCGCTTTTGATATCAGTGAGCTGTCAGTTGGGGGCCATGATCAACGGGGCTTCACGTGAAGATGTAGAGGCACTCAAGAGATATGGTTACTATCTGGGTATGGCGTTTCAAATCACCGATGATATCCTTGACTTCGTGGCGGAGGAAGACGTTTTGGGCAAACCGGTGGGCAGCGACATCAGGCAAGGTGTTATTACCTTGCCGGCTATATATGCTCTCCGCTGCAGTCCTCACCGTGTGAAGCTGGCGGCAATGCTGTCATCCCCGGAGTCCTGCGCGTCCCGGGCAGAGGAGATTGTGGACTTGATTATCGATAGCGATGGCATCGATTACGCTCATTATGCCAGTCATCGATTTGCGGAGCGAGCCCTGCGGCAGTTGGACCATCTGCCCGAGGTGCCCGTCATAGAATCCTTCTACCGGATAGCGGATTTTATTTCCGGCCGGGAATATTGATCCGGGAGGATACCAACGTGGCCTTTAGCGATATGTCGTCGGAAGACAAACAGACTGTCCTGGACCATCTGAGTGAATTGAGGAAGTCCCTCCTGATAAGTGTGGCGGCCATATTTATCGCGGCTATGGGCTGTTTCTTTTTCAATGAGTTTTTCTTAAAGGTGGTAACCTACCCGGTCCGGGCCATAGGTCAGACTCTGATAGCGACTGGGGTAACGGAAGCCTTTTTCGTCAAACTGCAGTTATCCTTTCTAGCCGGCTTCATCCTCGCTTTCCCCATCGTCTCCTGGGCGGTATGGAGGTTTATAAAACCGGCTTTATACCCCAATGAAAGGCGCTTGATCTATATCCTGTTCCCGGCTACCCTGGTTCTGTTTGTGGGCGGGGTCACCTTCGCTTATTTTGTGGTTCTTCCTTTGGTATTGAACTTCATGGTGTACATTGCCGGGGAAAACCTGGAGACCATGTTCAAGGTCGATCAATATGTATCGTTTGTGATGGCATTTATCATCCCATTCGGGCTAACCTTCGAACTGCCTATAGTTACCTATTTTCTCACCAAGTTGGGTGTGCTTAAACCTGAAAAACTCTCCCAGAACAGGAAATATGCTTTACTGATAATTGTAATATTAGGCGGGGTATTGAGCCCGGGACCCGACCCGATAAGCCAGATCATGATGGCCGGACCGGTTTATCTGTTATACGAGGTGAGTATCCTGGTGGCTAAGCATACCAAACCGCGGGGCCAGGATGAAGAGGAACCGGAAGAGAATGCCGCTGACCCCAGCTAAAGAGAAAACTGCCGGAAAATACAGCCTTGGCGGCAGGGCACTATCACTACTATTCTTTACAAAGCGCTGACTTTTTGTCATAATATCTTGTGGGGAAAGAGTTCTATTTGTAGATTGATGCTGATGCTCTAGCTTGAGGGCCTTTCTTAAGGAGGAAATATTTTGTTTGGGTTAATAGGCAATATAGGGCCATGGGAACTCGTTCTGGTATTGGTGATCGTCTTGGTTATATTCGGTCCGGGCAAACTCCCGAAGGTAGGGGAGTCTTTGGGAAAGGCTCTCAGTAGTTTCAAAAAAGCCCGAGAAGACGATGAGGAAGTGACGGAGTCCGATTCCAATAAAGAGAAATGAGATGGGTCTGAGTAACAGGCCCTTTTTTCCTTCTGGGTGACAAGGAGCAAAGATGGAACACCTGTATCCGGTTTTTATAAGCCTGGCTGGCAAGAGGTGTCTGGTCGTAGGCGGGGGTAAAGTAGCCCAACGCAAGATCGGGACCCTGTTGGACTACAATGCTCAAGTTCTGGTGGTGAGTCCTGAAGCGACGGACAGGATCGGGCACTGGGCGGTATGGGAGCTAATAACCTGGAAGCCAAGGCGTTTTCAGCCATCTGATCTGGATGAGGTCGGGATGGTCTTTATTGCCACCGGAAATAATATGATCAATAATGAAATAGCTGTACTTTGCCGGGAGCGAGGCATACTGGTGAACGCTGTAGATGATCCAGATAATTGTGATTTCTACGTGCCGGCCATTATGAGACGGGATTCGTTGTGCATAGCGATCTCCACTGAAGGCAAGAGTCCATTGTTGGCGGCTAAACTGCGCTATGAAATGGAAAAGATGATCCCGGCTGAATACGGTGATTGGGTCGAGATATTGGGGCGGTTAAGGGAAGAGATCAAACAATCGGATCTTGATATCGGCCAACGTCAGCAACTTTTTACCGATTTGGTTTATTCGGATATTTTGGATTTGTTGATTCAGGGGCGCAAACAGGAAGCGGAGGAGCGGATTAGTTCATGTATGTCCTGCTTACGGGGATAAACCATCAGACTGCACCGGTGGAAATCCGGGAGCGCTTCAGTATGACGCCTGCTCAGATGGAGCAAGCTTACCAACAAGTGAGAAATGATCCAGCCCTTGAGGGCGTGGTAATACTGAATACCTGCAACCGCACCGAATTGTATGCCACTACCAGGGATTTAGAAACCGGGCAGGAGCACCTAAGATCATTTATGGCGACGATTTCAAGCCTGCCAGCGGAGCAGTTGGAAGAATACTGTTACCAACCCAACTGTTACGATGCCATCGAACACCTTTTCCGGGTTTCATCAGGACTGGAATCTATGATAGTCGGCGAAACCCAGGTTTTGGGACAAGTCAAGGAAGCTTATTTGAAAGCCCAGGAATTGAAAGGGTCGGATGGGGTGCTGAACAGCCTGTTCCAGAAGGCTATCCAAGTGGGCAAGAAAGTGCGTACCGCCACCTCTATTGACCAGCACCCGGTATCAGTCAGTTATGCGGCTGTCGAACTGGCCAAAAAAACCCTTGGTCCTCTGCAGGACAAGACTGTCTTGGTGGTGGGGGCAGGAGAAATGGCGGATCTGGCTACCCAGTACCTGATGGTGAATGGTGTTAGTTCGGTTATCATTTCCAATCGTTCTTATGAAAAGGCAGTTCAGATGGCAGCCCTATTCGATGGCCGGGCAGCACGTTTGGACCAACTGTCCGCCGAGCTTGGCAATGCGGACATTGTGATAAGTTGTACAGCCGCCCGGCATTATGTCATGCGCGAGAGCAATTGCCGCCAAGCCCTGCTGGACCGTAAAGGTCGTAAAATCATGATGATAGATGTGGCAGTCCCCAGAGACATAGACCCGGCTCTGAACAGCATCGAAGGGGTCTTTCTTTACGATATCGACGATCTGCAGGGAGTCATCGATTTGAATATGGCGGCTAGGCGCAAGGCGGCCTTCAAGGCCAACTCGATTATTGCCGCCGAATTGGATGATTTCAATCAATGGATGGCCAGCCTGTCTGTTGTCCCGGTTATAAGCGCATTGAAAAAGCATGGCGAGATCATCAAGCAGAACGAATTGAAAAAAGCCTTTAACCGATTAGGGAAAGCCTCCGACCGCGAAAAAGAAATCATGACGGCCATGGCCCATTCCATAGTGAATCAGTTGTTGCATTATCCAGTGGTAAACTTGAAGGAGATGGCCGTCAGCAATCAGGGACATCTCTATGCGGAAATAGTGAAAAAACTATTCAGCCTTGATTTACCGGATGAGGAGCAAGGAAAATATGCGCAAATTAAAACTGGGAACCAGGGGTAGTCAACTAGCCTTATGGCAGGCTAACAAGGTAGCGGCGGAATTATGCGGTCGTGTCCCCGAGATCGAAACTGAGATAGTCGTCATCAAGACCAAGGGTGACAAGATTTTGGATGTGGCTCTTTCCAAGATCGGTGATAAAGGACTATTTACCCGAGAAATCGAGAACGCTCTTCTGGCCGGGGAAGTGGACCTGGCCGTACACAGTATGAAAGACTTGCCTTCCTTTCTTGCCCCGGGCCTGGTATTGGGCGCGGTGCTGCAGCGTGAAGATCCCCGCGACGTATTGATTTCCCACCGTGATTGTACATTGGCTACATTGCCCCGTAATGGCATAGTCGGCACCTCCAGCTTACGGCGAATTGCCCAGATCAGGAATCTGCGGCCCGATCTCCGGGTCACAGATCTGCGGGGTAATGTTGAAACAAGAATCTGTAAAATGGCCACCCAGGGTCTGGACGCGATAATTCTAGCTTATGCCGGAGTCCTGCGCCTGGGCCTTACCGGTAATATCAAGGAAATAATTGATACGGACCAAGTGCTGCCGGCAGTGGGGCAAGGGGCCATTGCAGTCGAGATCAGAGATAATGACCCACAAACTGCTGCTATAATAGGCAACATAAATCACCTTCCCACGCATCTCACTACCCTGGCTGAGAGAGCCTTTTTACAGGAACTGGAGGGCGGCTGCCAGGTGCCTATCGGGTGTCTGGGGCGTGTAAACGGGGATGGCCTGTTTCTGGAAGGCCTGATCGCCTCCCTGGATGGGGAAGTTGTGCTTAAGGACAGAATGTCAGGTCCAATTGACCAGGGGGAAGAAATGGGGCGCCGCCTGGCTCGAAAGTTGTATGAACAGGACGGACGGGAAGTATTGCAGGGAATAAGACGGTTAGGAGACGGAACAATGGCTGAGCCGGGAGTAGTTTATTTGATGGGGGTTGGGCCAGGTGATCCCGGCTTGTTTACTATAAATGGCCAACAGAGACTGGAAAAAGCTGATGTAGTGATCTATGATCGTCTGATTGGTCAGGAAATACTTGATTACGCCCGGCCGGACGCAGAAATGATTTATGTCGGTAAGGCTTCCAGCCGTCACGCCCTGCCCCAGGATGATATAAACCAGCTACTGGTGGAAATGGCCCGGCCCGGAAAAATCGTAGCCCGACTCAAAGGCGGGGATCCCTTCGTATTTGGCCGTGGGGGCGAAGAAGCTCAATACGTGCGGCAGCATGGCATCGGTTTCGAAGTTGTGCCGGGAATTACCTCAGCGGTGGCAGTTCCTGCCTACGCCGGCATACCGGTTACTCACCGGGACGCCACTTCCAGTTTTGCAGTGATAACCGGACACGAGAAACCGGGAAAACAAGTCAGTTCTATTCAATGGGATAAAATCGCCACCGGCATAGGAACCTTGGTATTTTTAATGGGAGTCGAGAACCTAGAATCCATCGTAAGCAATCTTTTACAGGCGGGGCGGGAGCCAGATACCCCGGTGGCATTGATCCGCCGCGGTACCTTTCCTGATCAGGAAGTGGTCAGCGGAACCCTGTACGATATTTTAGCCCAGGCAAAGCAAGCTGAGCTACAGCCCCCGGCAATTATTGTAGTGGGCGAAACGGTCAGATTGCGAGATGAGCTGAAATGGCGCGAAAGAGGCAGGCTGTGGGGTACCCGAGTGGTCGTTACCCGCGCCCGGGCACAAGCGAGTAAGTTGGTGCAGGATATTCGTGATGAAGGCGGGGAAGCTATCGAATTTCCTGCCATTGAAATAGTAAGGCAGGAGGATCTGTCCGTATTACGTAAAGCATTGGCCCGCTTGGAGCAGTACACCTGGATCATCTTTACCAGTGTCAATGCCGTCAATATCTTTTTCGGTGAATTGATGGCCGGGAAAATCGATATCAGGGATCTTAAGGGTATAAAAATGGGCGCCATCGGACCGGCCACAGCAGCCCAACTGACAGATAGAGGCCTGAAGGTGGATCTGATCCCGGAAGAATACCAGGCTGAAGGGATCGTCGCCGGCCTGGCCTCATTAATCAGTTCGACGGATCGCATACTCCTACCCCGAGCCCAGGGAGCCAGGGATATTTTGCCGATAAGTCTACGGGCTATGGGTGCTGTTGTCGATGAAGTGATTATATACCGGGCCGAGACGGCTTCCCGGGTCGATGCCGCCAGGTTGCAGACTTTACAGGACGGTGACTTCGATTATATATCATTTACCAGTTCATCTACCGTCACCAATTTTGTTAATATAATAGGGCGGGATAACATCATCCCTATCAATGCCAAGGTGCGGGTTGCTTGTATCGGGCCGATAACTGCCCGTACTGCCGAGGACCATGGATTTACGGTAGATATCATGCCGGACCGGTACACCATAGATGCCCTGCTGGATGCTATCATCGCTGACCGTGCCTCACGGCAGCCATGAGCGATATCAGCAAGGGCAAATATCAGATGAATGCTTGGGCATACAAGGTCTTTTGCAAGATGAATATATGAAGGAGGGGACGTTATGAGCTTTCCTATTAACCGGATGAGGAGACTGCGGACCAGCGATACCATTCGCAATATGGTGCGGGAGACTCATCTGCATGTAGATGATTTCATCTACCCTCTTTTTGTAACCTTTGGACAAGAGAAGCGCATTCAGGTCAATTCCATGCCCGGAGTATATCAGCTGTCAGTGGACAAACTGTTGCCCGAGATCGAAGAGATCCATTCGCTGGGTATTCCCGCGGTCCTATTGTTTGGGATACCTGAGCAAAAAGACAGCCTGGCCAGTTCCGGTTATGATGAGCACGGGGTGGTGCAGGAAGCCACCCGGGCAATAAAGAGTGCTTACCCTGAACTGCTGGTGGTTACCGATGTATGTCTGTGTGAGTACATGGATCACGGTCATTGCGGGATCATCGAACCAGACGGGACGGTGAACAATGATGCCAGCCTGGAACTGTTGGCCCGGGAAGCTTTGTCTCATGTGCAGGCGGGTGCCGACATAGTGGCGCCTTCTGATATGATGGATGGCCGGGTGGGTCATATCCGCAAGGTGTTGGATGCCCAGGGTTATACTCATATCCCGATCATGTCCTATGCAGCCAAGTATGCTTCCGGGTTTTATGGACCATTTCGGGAAGCGGCGGAATCGGCTCCCGCGTTTGGCAATCCCAAGACCTATCAGATGGATCCGGCTAATATTCTTGAGGCTCTTCGTGAGGTGGAATTGGATATCGAAGAAGGAGCCGATATCGTTATGGTGAAACCGGCTCTGGCTTATCTCGATGTACTGAGGGCAGTCAAAGAAAACTTTGCCTACCCCACCGCAGCCTACAACGTGAGCGGCGAATATGCTATGGTGAAGGCGGCTGCTGCCCAGGGCTGGATAGATGAGGAAGCCGTCACACTGGAGATCCTGACCGCACTCAAAAGGGCAGGGGCCGATATCATTATTACCTATGCTGCCAAAGACGCGGCGCGGATCATTAGCGGCTGACCGGACAGGCCTGTTGTTTGACCGTCGCAGTTTAGGATTCATGCCTCTCGGCAATTTACAATTTCTTTTTGGGTGAGCCGACGCCGCAGTTAGTCTGGATATTGGAGGGTTTGTGATGCTGGTTTCTTGGAATACTACCAATCAATGCAATATGTTTTGTGATCATTGCTATCGCGATGCCGGAGCCAGAAGCGAGGAGGAGCTTTCTACCGCCCAGGCTCGGAAATTGATCGAAGAGATAAAAAAGGCAGGCTTCCAGATCATGATCTTCAGTGGCGGTGAACCACTGATGCGGCCTGACGTATATGAACTGGCTGACTTTGCAACCAGCTTGGGGCTGCGAGCCGTCATGGGCAGCAACGGCAGTCTCATCACAGCTCAGGTGGCTCGCCAGATAAAGGAAGCGGGGTTCATGGCTGCCGGGGTCAGTCTGGATAGCCTGGATCCGGTCAAAAACAATAATTTCCGCAAACTGGACAACGCCTACCAGTTGACGGTGGAAGGCATGCATAATCTGAAAAAGGCGGAAGTACCCTTTCAGGTCCACACCACTGTCATGGATTGGAATGTTGGGGAACTGGAGGCGATAACTGATTTTGCTATTGAGATAGGGGCCATGGCCCATCATATATTTTTCCTGGTGCCGACTGGCCGGGCGGTGAATATCGAGGATGAAGCCTTGAAGGTGGCCGAGTATGAGAAAACCCTGGCCCGGCTGATGGAAAAACAGAGAAAGGTTCCCATCGAAATAAAACCTACCTGTGCCCCTCAGTTTATCAGGGTGGCGGACAAAAAAGGCATACCATTGCGGTTCTCCAAGGGCTGCCTGGCCGGGATAAGCTATTGCATCATAAGCCCCACCGGGGACGTTCAACCTTGTGCATATATGGACATGCAGCTGGGGAACGTCAAAGAACAGCCTTTTGATAAGATCTGGCGCGAGAATGAAACGCTGCAAAGGCTGCGTACCCTGGAATACCAGGGCAAGTGCGGCATCTGCGATTTTAAGAAACGTTGCGGCGGATGCCGGGCCCGAGCCAACTATTATAACGGTGATTTCATGGCTGAAGATACCTGGTGCCTTTATCACCCCAAGGAGGCAGAGTAGGTGCAGACACTTGATGACATCGACCGCCAGATTCTGAATCTGTTGCAGAGTGATTTTCCCTTAGCCGCCCAGCCGTATAAGGTAATGGCAGAAGGGATGGGGATCAGCGAGGCCGAGGTTTTAGACAGGATCGGAACCATGAAGTCGACCGGACTTATCCGGAGGATAGGGGGCATCATGGATACACGCTCACTGGGATATTACTCTACCCTGTGTGCGGCAATGGTTCCTGGTTCCAGAATAGATGCCGCAGTTGCGGCCATCAATCGTCTTCCCGGGGTGACCCATAATTATCTGCGCGACCATGAATATAACCTGTGGTTTACTTTAACGGTGCCGTCGCAGCAGGAAGCGGTTGGAACCTTGGAGGAGCTGGAATCGACCCTGGGGATTGAAATCGTCAGCATGCCGGCTGAAAAAGTATTTAAAATCAGAGTTAATTTCGATATGGAGATTGGAAATGAAGATTGACCCAATAGATTTAGGTATACTGGAATTGATCCAAGGCGACTTGCCCCTGGAATCTGAACCTTTTGCCAGATTAACGGAGCAACTCGGGGTCAGCGTGGAGCAAATAATGAGGCGGATTGAACAGATGCGGGATGAGGGTGTTCTCCGGCGCTGGGGGGCAGTACTGAGGCATCAACAAGCTGGTTTCACTGCCAATGCCATGGTGGTCTGGAAGGTCAGCCCCGAAAAAGCCGATCGAGCAGGACGCCAAATGGCCGAACTCAGGGAAGTGAGTCATTGTTACCTGCGCCAGATTCCAGACTCATTCCCATACAATCTGTTCACCATGATCCATGCCCGCAGCGATGCCCACCTCAGTGAGATAATCGCCCGGGCGGCAGATGGAACTCAGTTAAATGACTATTTGATAATCAAAAGCCTGAAGGAATTCAAGAAGGCCAGTATGAAGTATGTATAGAAACATATGAGTCCATAGATGGAGGAGGTCATGGTTTGGAAACCAAACAATCGGAGCGGTTGTTTATTGAGGCTCAGAAGTATATGCCGGGTGGGGTAAACAGTCCGGTCAGGGCATTCAAGTCGGTGGGCATGCATCCGTTGATGATCGCTAAAGGGATGGGGTCGAAGCTATATGATGTCGATGGCAATGAATTCATTGACTACGTTTGTTCATGGGGCCCGCTTATCCTGGGACATAGTCATCCGGAAATAGTCGAGGCTATCTGTGCGGCAGTGGCATCGGGTACCAGCTTCGGAGCTTGTTCGCCGGGCGAGATACAGTTGTCCAAATTGATATGTGAGGCTTTTCCGTCTATCGAGCAGGTAAGGTTGGTGAACTCGGGTACCGAGGCTGCCATGAGTGCGGTGCGCCTGGCCCGGGCATTCACTGGGCGGGATAAGATCATAAAATTCGAAGGCTGCTACCATGGTCATGCTGATTCATTCTTGATCAAAGCCGGTTCCGGTTTGCTTACAACTGGTGTACCTACCAGTTCTGGAGTGCCTAGGTCCTTCACAAACCAGACCGTGGTATGTAAGTATAATGACCTTGAATCGGTCAAAAAGGCCTTTATGCTGATGGGTCCTGATATCGCTGCGGTGATCGTGGAACCGGTAGCTGCCAACATGGGACTGGTAAATCCTAAACCGGGGTTTTTACAGGGACTGCGGGATATAACCAGGTTGTATGGCAGTCTGCTGATATTTGACGAGATAATCACCGGTTTCCGGGTATGTTATGGGGGGGTGCAGACCCAACTGGACATTGACCCGGACCTGACTACCCTGGGCAAGATTATCGGCGGGGGGCTTCCGGTAGGTGCATATGGGGGGAAAAAGAACATAATGGAACGCATCGCTCCCCAAGGCGATGTGTATCAGGCCGGTACCTTGTCAGGCAACCCGATCGCCATGGCAGCCGGGGCAGCCACCCTGAATGTTTTGAAAGAGCTGGATCCATACCCGGGAATTGAGGAACTGACCAACCAGCTGACGGCAGGGATAAGGAGTATTATCGATACTTATGAGCTGGAGTGCTCCCTCAACCAGTGCGGCTCTATGTTTTCGCTGTTTTTTGCAGCACCGCCTTTGAACGATTACGAATCGGTTTTAAGATGCGATACCGATAAATATGCCAATTATTTTCGGCAGATGCTGCAGGCAGGTGTATATCTCCCGCCATCCCAGTTCGAGGTTTGCTTTGTGTCGGCGGTTCACAGCCAGCAGGATATTGCCAAAACCCTGGAATGGCTGGATATCTGCCTCAATAACATATGATCCCCGCGAAAAAATATTTTGATTGCTCGAGATAAGCAGGAAAAAAGAGTTTGATATAGAAATAATACAATTGGGTTGGCCTTTTGTATGGCGGTAAACTTGCCGTAGGCAAAAAACTCATATATATCACTGTCATGGGGGTGATGGTAAGTATAGTTCACAGTTAACCAGTATGTCTGACATGGGTATATCAGAAAGCATTAGAAAAAGGAGGAATGAACTTGAAGGTTCTAGTCTGTGTTAAGCAAACATTTGACACCGAGGCCAAAATCGAATTGAAGGACGGGAAAATTTCCGACGCTGGTATCAACCTGATTATCAACCCTTATGATGAGGTAGCAGTTGAGGGCGGAATCCAGTTAAAAGAGAAGGGTATTGCCAAAGAAGTAGTAATTTTAAGTGCCGGTTCCGACAAGGCTATGGACGCTATCCGCACCGCTCTGGCGATGGGAGCTGACAGAGGCATCTTAGTGAAACAGGATACTACTGCTGATGAGTATGCGCGTGCTATCGCCCTGGCGGCAGCTATCAAGGAAGAGAATCCTGATATAGTACTAGCCGGGCACGTTGCTTCTGATGACGGCTCTTCCCAGGTTCCTACCCGGGTTGCAGAAATCCTGGGATTGCCTCATGTCAATGTTATCACCGCGATTGAAATTGCCGGCGGAAAAGCTACTTGCACATGTGAAGCCGATGGCGGAACTTCGGTTATCGAAGTTAGTGTACCTGCCGTGATTTCCAGCCAGGTAAGCTGGAACGAGCCCCGTTATCCTTCCATGAAGGGCATTATGGCTGCCAAGAAGAAACCAGTTGCCACCAAGGATGCTGCTGCGGTTGACAACAAGGTCAACATCATCGAATTTGCTCTGCCGGCTGCCAAACAGGCAGGTGTCAAGATCGAGGACGATCCCGACGTATGTGCAGCCAAACTGGGCGACTGGATGAAGAACGTTGTTAAAGTAGAGGTAAAATAGGCACATAAATCTTTATTTATGAATAAAAAGGAGGGTAATTCATGGCAGAGACATGGGTTTTTGTTGAACAAAAGGATGGTAATATCCGTAAAGTTACATTTGAAATGTTGTCTGAATGCAAAAAGGGCGGCGACGAAGTAGGAGCGGTCGTATTTGGGCAGGGTGTTGAAGGATTGGCTGGCGAACTGGCTAAGTACGGTGCCGACAAGGTTTATGTAGCCGATGACGCAATTTTCGCCGGTTATGAAACCGGTGCTTATGTAGCACAGATGGTAGCGATGATAAATGAGTTCAATCCCAATGCAGTTTTGTTTGCTCATTCCTTCAATGGCCGTGATATGGCTTCCAGATTAGCACAAAAGCTGGATGCTGGCTTGGCCACTGATGCTGTGGCGGCGGAAATCTCCGCCGGCAAAGGTGTTTTCACCAGAGCTATTTATGCTGGTAAAGCACTGGCCAAGGCTGAAGTAACTGGCAGTCCGGTGTTGGCAACTATCCGTCCCGGTGTCTGGGAAGTTGGGTCCACCGCTGGAGCCGGCGCGGTTGTTAAACCCGCCATCGCAGCCACCGCTGCTGATGTATATCAGGTGATGAAAGAGTTCCGTCCCACCGTTTCCGCCCGTCCTGACCTGGCTGAAGCTGCTGTGGTAGTATCCGGCGGGCGTGGCTGCAAGGGGCCGGATGGCATCAAGTTGGTTGAGGATCTGGCAGATTTGTTGGGTGCCGCGGTTGGCGGCTCCAGAGCTTCGATAGACTCTGGCTGGCTTGGTCATGAACTCCAAGTTGGACAAACCGGCAAGGTAGTTCTCCCCAACCTGTACATTGCTTGCGGTATTTCGGGAGCCATCCAGCATCTGGCCGGCATGTCTTCCTCCAAGTTTATTGCGGCGATCAATACCGATACCGAAGCTCCGATTTTCGGCGTTTCCGATTTCGGCGTAGTTGCCGACCTGTTCAAGGTGATACCTTTACTGATGACCGATCTCAAGAAATAGTATACTCCTGGTTTAAGATGGTATTACTGGATGTGCGCGTTAGCGGCATATCCAGTATACCCTTGCCTAGTGTGTTAAGGAGGGAATTGGATTAATGATTTTCGGATCACACCCCATTAGGGGTTTTTATGATATCCCAATGCGAGAGGTCGGAGCTAACGTTCCCTACGAATGGCTGATATATATATTTATGTTTATACCAATCGGATTTGTTCTATACGGTATGTGGAAACGGATACAGATTTGGATGCTGGCCAAGGGAGAAATCCATAGAAACGACCGTATATGGGATCGTGTAGTTTCCTTCCTGGTAAATACTTTTGGGCAGACCAGGGTGATCAGAAAGCCACTGCCAGGGTGGATGCACTTTTTCGTGTTTTGGGGATTTCTCTTTTTGGCCATGGCTGCCGGCATTGATGCAGCCCACCATTGGATTCACTGGCCCCCCCTGGAGGGTGCCATCTATATAGGCATGTCCTGGATCGTAGACGTGACTGGTTTCTTGGCCATGATAGGCATCATGGTACTTGCTTATATCCGCTATGTCCAGAAACCGGATCGACTCAACGATAACAAGGCATCCGATGGATGGATTCTCCTCGTCCTTTTTGGGATTCTCTTCACCGGGTTTGTTATTGAGGGTGCTAGAATAGCGGCCCAGATTCAGCAGACCCCCTTCATGGAACAAGTCCCTTATGAGAAAATAGCTTCACCGTTCGGCTGGATGTTCGCTTCTATTATGGGAGGAATGTCAGTCAGTACCCTGCTGATGTGGCATCGCGTGATGTGGTGGATTCACATGGCTATGGCTTTCACGACTTTAGCCCTGATCCCATTCACCAAGCTGTGGCATATCATTGCCGGTGCGTTCAACTATGTTTTCCGTGATTTGGAACCGTCGGCCAACCGTATGGTATACAACATTGAGGAAGCGGAGACCTTCGGTGCAGAAAACATCGAGGACTTTGGCTGGAAGGACCTGCTTGACCTGGATGCCTGCATTCGCTGCGGACGTTGCCAGGAGAACTGCCCGGCCTATAATACGGGCAAACCGCTGAATCCCAAGATTACCCTGATTCAGCATATGAAAGAGCATCTGGATGCCAAAGCTCCTTATCTGGTGGTACGTAATCAAAATGAGGACGCAAACCACGAAGAAATGGCCATGACCGATGAGGCCGCGGCTGAAGTGGCGAATCCGATGGAACAGAGTCTGCTCTATGATGTCGTGACTACCGATGTCATTTGGGACTGCACCAACTGCCGGGCTTGTATGGAACACTGCCCGATGTTTATCGAGCACATTCCCAAGATTACCGAAATGCGACGCAATCTGGTAATGTGGCAGGGTGATATGCTTGGCGAAGCTCAGTCCGCCTTTACCAATATGGAGCGCAACTACAATCCTTGGGGTGTTGGCTGGGCTGGCCGCGCCGGTTGGCTGGAGGAGAGAAACGTACGCGATCTCGTTAACCTGCTGCCGGAAGATGGCGGAGAGTTTGAATACCTGCTTTATGCCGGATGTGCGGTGTCATTCGATGACCGCTACAAGAGAGTCGGTGAAGCACTGGTCAGGTTGCTCGACAAAGCCGGAGTCAAATTCGGATACCTGGGCACGGAAGAGTACTGTTGCGGCGATTCTGCCCGCAGACTAGGCAACGAATACCTTTACCAGACCTTGGCCACCTCCAACTTGGAATCCTTCAATAATTACGGGGTTAAGAAGATCATCGTGGTGTGCCCACATGGTTATAACACATTGAAAAACGAGTACCCACAGATGGGCGGCAATTATGAAGTGTATCATTACACCGAAATACTGGCCAAACTCATTGCTGAAGGCAAATTGAAACCGACCAAGTCGCTTGGAACCAAGATGACCTATCACGATTCCTGTTTCCTGGGACGTCATAACAATATCTATGACGAGCCCCGCAAAATCCTGCAAACGGCAGGCGGAAGCGTCATCGAGATAGAGAAAGCGCGTAATTTCGGTTTCTGCTGCGGGGCTGGCGGAGGCCGTATGTGGCTGGAAGAACACGCGGTTGAAGGTTACAAACGCATCAATGATACCAGGACTGAACAACTGCTGGAGCCCGATCCCGAGATGATAGTAACCAACTGCCCCTTCTGTCTGACCATGGTTGCCGACGGCGTCAAGGAAGCTCAGGCCGACCGAGAAGAGCAAGCCAAGGTTTTCGATGTGGCAGAAGTGCTCTGGCAGGCGATGAATTAAGCGGACGTTTACAAATGTGGCAGCTGTATAGAGAACCCCCCCATTACGAGGGGTTCTCTTTTTGGGCAAAAATAGGCACAGGCGGGACGGTAGTGCTTGCTTTAAAAAGCCCGCATGCTAAAATACTAAGAAATATTACACATACATTAGCAGAGTTTTAAAGTAGGCTAATTATCAAGATATCATGCCGACAGAAAGGGGCGCCTCAATTGAAAACGGCAGTCTTTCCAGGCAGTTTCGATCCTATTACATTTGGGCATGTGGATATTCTGGAACGATCCAGCGGGATGTTTGATAAGATAATTGTAGCGGTGGTTCACCATGTGGGTAAGCGGGCCCTATTTACCCTTGAAGAGAGAGTTGAAATGATCGGCGCGGCTACCCGGCACATCCCCAACCTTGAGATTACGTCCTTCCGGGGGCTCACCGTAGATTTTTTACGTAAAAAGCAGGCTCACATTATAGTCAGAGGTTTGAGATCCTTTACCGACTATGAGTACGAATCACAGATTGCCTTGTATAACAAACACCTTTATCCTGACAGCGAGACGGTTTTTATCTTGGCCAACAGCAATTACACCTATTTGAGTTCCAGCGGAGTCAAGGAGGCGGCGCTTCTGGGTGGTGATGTGAGGACTATGGTACCGCCACCGGTGTTGGAGATGCTCAAAGAAAAATTGCGGCAGAGGGGCGAGCTGCAATAGTGCCCTTCTGGACACTGTGGGGCAAAACATATTTTTAGGGTATAATTACTCTACCAACATCAGAAAGGGAGCAGACCATGGCTGAACTTGACCGCCAAATAAGAATTATAGATCGGGATAAAAACATCAGAGTCTTCTTGGCTCGTACTACTCATCTGGTCGAGGAGGCCAGGCTGCGGCATGAAACATCCGCCACCGCCACTGCAGCATTGGGCCGGGTCATGACAGCGGCGGTTATGATGGCCAGCGATTTGAAGGGCGGAGAGGATTCCCTGACAATTAGAGTCAAAGGCGATGGGCCGGCCGGCACTATCATTGCTACCGCTGACACATGGGGGGGAGTGCGGGGTTTTATCGCCAACCCCGCGGCCGATCTGCCGGAAGCCGCACGCGGCAAACTGGCGGTGGGGCAGTTGGTGGGAAAACACGGTTCCCTCGAGGTTGTGAAAGATCTGGGCCTCAAACAGCCCTTTAGCGGGCGTATCGAATTGGTGAGCGGGGAAATAGCCGAAGATCTGGCCCAGTACTTTTTTGTCTCAGAGCAGGTTCCGACCCTGGTTGCTTTGGGAGTACTGATAACCACCGATTTAAGCGTCCAGGCTGCGGGAGGCCTGATCGTCCAAGCTATGCCCGGCGCCAATGATAAGGTATTGAAGATCATCGAAGAGAATATCTTACGGTTGGGTACGATCAGCAATCTTATGGATTCGCACCCGGCTTTGGAGGAGATTGCGCCCTTGATAATGAAGGGAATCGAATATGAAATCGTGGCGGAAGATGATTTTGGTTTCCGGTGCAAATGCAGCCGTGATAAACTTCTGCAAATATTGCAGGGCTTGTCCCCGGAAGAGAAAAGAGACCTACAGCAGGAGGAGAACATAGAAATAATCTGCAACTTTTGTCGGCAGCGCTACTTATATAAACCAGAGGAATTGGACAGGGAAATAAATTAAGCCTCGGATGAGCATCCAAGGCTTTCAGGTGACATCGCGGCTTATATGATTACAATGCCCGTTCAACTTTGCCGGAACGCAGACAACGTGTACAAACGTATAGTTTGGTAGGTGTTTTTTCCACCAGCACCCTGACTCGTTGTACATTAGGTCTGAATTGACGGTTGGTCCTTATATGGGAATGGCTGTACTTCTTACCGAAAGATACGGCTTTTCCACAGATTTCACATTTGGCCACTGTTATGCCCCCTCTCTTTAACAAATGCACTTAAACATTCTAACAAATACGGCCACAAAGGGCAAGGAAAAGGAATGAATAAGGGAATATAGAATTATGATTAGTTATAATAGGAGGGATCAAGAGATGTACAAAATAAAGAGCAACGAGATGGGTGACATAACCGTAACCCGGGAGATGGTCGAAACCCTGGCCGGGTTGGCGACCATGGATTGTTATGGTCTGGTGGGCATGGTACCACAGAATATTCAGACCGGAATATCGAACATCTTGGGCTTGGAGTCGATCCGCAAAGGGGTTCAGGTGAGCAATACCGACGAGGGCTTGGTCATCGATGTATATGTGATTGTCAGCTATGGTACCAAAATACCAGAGGTGGCGTCCAATGTGATGCAAAAGGTGGCTTATGTACTGGAGAAAAATGCCCAGTTGCCAGTAGCTGCCGTTAACGTAAACGTTAGGGGAGTAAGGGTTAGCACCGATAAATAGTTGGGGAGGAAAATGAGTTTGAGCTTGGACAGTATTACCGGCAACGACCTGGCCAGGAGCGTTAAGGCTGGCTGCATCCGATTGGAACACAACCGCGACCATGTCGATCTGCTTAACGTTTTCCCGGTGCCGGATGGGGATACCGGTACCAATATGTACCTCACCTTGTTGGCTGCGGCTAAGGAGGGCGAGAAAAACAGCCAGCAATCTTTGGGCAAAGTGGCCAAAGCGGTATCGTTGGGATCATTGATGGGAGCAAGGGGCAATTCGGGTGTAATCATGTCCCAGATATTCCGTGGCATGGCCAAGGTATTGGAATCCAAGGCGGAAGCCAACGCCATGGATATGGCCCAATCATTGCGGGCTGGTTCCGAAACCGCCTATAAGGCAGTGATGAAACCGGTGGAGGGAACTATCCTCACCGTGATCCGAGAAATCGCAGCCGCATCGGAAAGAGAGGCCAACGCCGGCAATGATATCCTGGGTTCACTGTTGGCGGGGGTGGATGAAGGACTACGAGTGCTGGAAAAGACCCCAACCATGCTTCCCATTCTGAAAGAGGCAGGGGTTGTCGATGCCGGGGGACGAGGCTTGCTGTATTTTCTGGAAGGATTTATCGACGGGCTGGCTCATGAGAAGGATATGACCCTGGAAGAGTACAAAGGGAAGTTTGCGGTACCGCATATAGAAAAGGACCAGCAGTCCCTCCTGGAGCTTGATTTTCAATACTGCACCGAACTATTGATAAAAGGTAACGGGTTAGAGGAGGGGGATGTAAAGGACCACTTGGCTCCCCTAGGTGATTCGATGCTGGTAGTAGGAGATGAAAGCCTGCTTAAGGTTCACATCCATTCCAACCATCCAGGTAAAGTCCTGGAAACCTGCCTGCAGTTCGGCAGCATAACCGATGTGAAGATCAATAACATGCTGGAAGAAGTACATGAGCAACACCATAAATGGGATGTGGAGAAACCCATGCCACAGCGTCGGATCGGAGTAGTAGCGGTAGCTACAGGTGATGGAATCAGAAAAATGCTGCTAAGCCTGGGAGTTGATGAGGTAGTGGAGGGCGGCCAGACTATGAATCCCAGCACCGAGGACCTGCTACGAGCCTGTAATCAGGTGGAGGCTGACCAGATAATCGTGTTACCCAACAATTCCAATGTAATCATGACGGCAGAACAAGCCAAGCATTTGAGCAATAAAAACCTGGCCATCGTCCCTACCAAATCTGTGATGCAGGCCATCAATGCCCTGATCGCCTTTAACGATGAAGAGGATTTGGAAAAGGTGGCGGAGGCCATGTACCAGGAGATCGCCAATGTATCCTATGGCGAAGTCACCTATGCGGTCAGGGACTCCAGTTTTAATGGGTGGGAGATAAAGGAAGGCGACTATATCGGGTTGGTCAATGACGAAATAGCCGCCCAGGGGACGTCAGCTGAGGATGTGGTGCTCGACTTGCTGGATGTTATGAAGGCCGAGGAAAATGAGTTGTTGACTATCTTTTACGGTTCCGACCCCGAGGAAAATGATGCATTGCGGCTAAAGGGAAGAATAATGGGCAAATATCCCGACAATGAGATAGAAATGCATTATGGGGGCCAGCCTCACTATAGTTACTTGCTTTCAGTGGAGTAAAGGGCCATAAACCTTATAACGGTGTTGATATGAAGAGACTAGCCGAAGGCGTTCAATTCATAAAAGGAGTCGGACCCCGACGCGGGCAGATGCTCAACAGACTTGATCTACATACCGTTTTCGACTTACTTTGGAATTTTCCCCGTACTTACCTTGACCGCAGTAAGACCAAACAGATAGCAGCCCTGTCGGATGAAGAGGTCGTTAGTATCAGGGGCACGGTAACTGCCACGACCAGCCATCGTACCAGACGGGGCTTTCACCTTTTTAAAGCCCGGGTCGAGGATGACAGCGGCGCGCTGGCAGCGGTGTGGTTCAACCAGTCGTTTCTGTCTCGGCAGATCAAGACCGGACAGGAACTATTTCTGGTGGGCAAGGTTAAAGCCGGTTATGGGGGGCTGGAGATTCTGCCGACCGAATACGATGTTATCGACCGGCAGGAAAATTATTTGCCCATTATGCCGGTATATAATCTCACCGAGGGTTTAAGTCAAAAAAGCATACGCTCCCTAATGCTCCATCTTCTAGCCGAATGCCTTCCTGAATACCCGGAAATTCTAGATCCCGATCTACGGGCACGTTACTATTTGTGTGATATCGGGTATGCCTTGCAGAACGTGCATTTTCCTGCTTCCCGGGAGGCCTATTTGACTGCGCGCCGGCGCCTGACCTTTGAAGAGCTATTACTCTTCAAGATACATCTGGCTTGGAAAACCGCACCGGCGGTCCAC
>JAAYJY010000131.1 GCA_012522705.1 Syntrophomonadaceae bacterium
TGGAACCAGTGTTGGCATTATAGAACATGAAGAAATTGTGTCCCAGCAGATTCATCTGCATGATAGCCTCTTCGGTGTCCATTGGTTTCATTACAAAGCGTTTGGTTTTAACAATCGGGAAGCGGTCCGCGTACTCCTTCTCCAGATCCAATGGTTTGGCCTCCTCGGCCACCGCCTGCCGCAGCCCTCCGCCGCGATACCGCCGGTATAACTTGGTTTTATGCTTATCGATCTGTTTGTCTAGTTTTTCCACGACCAAGTCGATGGCGGAGTACATGTCATCAGCACCGACTTCAGCTCTGATGATAAGCCCGTTCAAAGGTATGGTGACTTCCACTTTATGCTTTTCCTTATGTTTCTCCCCCTCCAGGGACATGGCCACTTGGGCGGTTCTGCTTTCATCCAAATACTTGTCTAGTTTGGAAAGCCTTTTAGTGGTATAGTCTTTGAGTGCATCAGTTACCTCGATATTCCTTCCTCTGATATCCAGTTTCATACAACCACTCCTTTCCTGCCTGTATTATTATTATACTCATTTTGGCGAAAATACTGAACTCAATTGTACCGCCATCAAGGCCGCATCATGACCATTGGCAGACCCGGAAAAAATAAAACCGGGCTGGTTAGCCCGGTCATTCGATATTTTATAGTGATGCTTGTTTTTGTCTTTGGAAGCACTCCAGGCAATAAACCGGTCGGCCTTCCACTGGTTTGAAGGGGACTTCGGTATCGACTCCGCACTCGGCACAAACAGCGGTAAACATCTCCCGAGGTGCTCTGGTACCACTGCTGTTGCGTCTGTTCTGTCTGCATTCGCGGCAACGCTTAGGTTCATTTTCAAAACCTTTTTCCTGGTAGAATTCCTGTTCACCAATGGTGAATATGAATTCCTGACCACAATCCTGACATACCAATGCTTTGTCTTCGAACATTTGAAAAAATCCCTCGCTTTTTTGAAAATTGTCGAGACCTACAAATATTTATACCGATTCCCCGACTTGTACAAATTATTATAAACATAAAGATAACTGAAGGCAAGGATATAAGCTCCGGATTTTTCCCCATCTCCATGCGGGGTTGCTCCAGACATACTTTGCCAGTATTCATAATCCTGTGTTCCGCCAGTCGGTGTTAATGCAAAGGTTGTCATTTAGAAACCACGGCCGGTAGCCCAGGTAATGATACAAACCCGGGATGCCCCAGCATCCAGCAAGGCTCGGGTGCATTCTTTACTGGTTGCCCCGGTGGTATATACATCATCGACCAGCAGTATGTTTTTCCCCTCCACCTTGGTGGAATCGGGAACCTGAAATACGCAAGCCAAGTTCCTCTCCCGCTCCTCCTTGGAGAGATCAGTCTGATTAGGGGTATCCCTGGTCCTCGTCAGTGCTCCACATTCCGTTTTGATCCCCAATTCTTTGCCGATCTTGCGAGCCAGCAGGGCAGCCTGGTTAAAGCCCCGCACCTGCAGGCTGCTCTTGGAAATCGGTACCGGCACTATCAAGTCGATCTGACCAAAGCGTGGTTCGTCCTTGATTGTTTGGGCCATCATTCGCCCCATCTGCGAGGCCAGGTATTTGCGGCCCATGAACTTCAAGACCTTGATGGCGATTCGATAAGGGTCTTCATAAGGCCCCACTGCCCGGGCTATGTCGAACCGTGGCGGATGGGACTGACAGTCACTGCACAGGGCATTACCCTCTGCCAGGTATTTTCCACACCGCTCGCAGTTGGAGCCTGATTTTTGCAGCTCTATCATGGTATCCAGGCATTCCTGGCACCATGGTTGCCTGCACCCATAGCGTCCTGGTTTCCTGCAGATACAGCAAGCTCCCTGAGGAAACAGCACATCAAGGATGGGGTCCAACATAGCAGCACCTCCTTGACAAGGCCTGTGGCAATTGTGATGGGGGAGCGACCAGGTACACTGGAAAAGCTCAGTTTGCCTGGTGAACGATTCGACAATATATTTATATCATAACACAGTATCAGCCAGACTGTTGATGGTCACTTTTGGTCCGAGAGCGGGATTTTAAATGGCTTTGCGGGTGAAGGCCAGAACTCCCGAAGGGGTTTCTCTTATGGCGTATGGCCGCGCCCACGATAAATAGCATTATAAGGAACCAGATGACGAAGCTGGTCAATTTGAGCACCAGGTCCATAATAAAAACCTCCTCAGAGTATATCAATACATAATATGCTCCAAGGAGGTTGTTTGATTACTAGGGCGGAACTTCAATGGGGCTTAGTGATTAGGCCTCACTTTGTATTGGAGACACCACTGTCCGGTCTTGTATTCCGGCAATAATCTACTGAATCATTTATAATCCGTGCTGGCGTCTCATTTTTTCTACATGTTTATAATGGGCCGCATTAATCAATCTGGAGGCCGCTGCTTCATCAAGGGCCACTGTAATATCCCCCCTGTGCAGCTGTATTGCCGATGCAGTGATCTGCGAAGTAATTGGCCCTTCCAGACATTTGGCAACGACGTCGGCTTTCTTGGCACCATTTACGATCATTAAAACATTCCTGGCATCCAATATCGTTCCCACACCCATAGTGATAGCAAAAAATGGCATCTGGCTGCGATCAATATTAGCCTTTTTGTAGAAAGCTTCATAGTTATCGTCCAGAGTCTGTTCGGTCAACGCCTGTACCCTGGTTCTTGATGCAAGAGATGATCCAGGTTCATTAAAACCCCAATGACCATCACCGCCCAGCCCCAAAAGCTGCAAATCGATACCCCCGGCCTTCTTGATCTCTTCTTCATATCGGATACAAAACTCTTTCGGTTCTTTTGTATGTCCATCAGGTATAAAGATATTATCCTTTTTGATATTGATATGCTTCAACAGTTCCTCATACATAAACCGGGCATAACTCTGATCCATATCATAGGGCTTGGTAAGATCCATTCCCACTCCCAGGTATTCGTCCAGATTAAATGTCTTGACCTGAGAGAAATCAAGGCCCTCCTGGTGCATTCTGATTAGTTCTTTATAGGTGCCGATGGGCGTGCTTCCAGTCGCTAGACCGAGAACACAATTGGGCTTTGATCTTACATAGCCTGCAATAATCTCTGCCGCATATCGGCTCATCTGCTCATAATCTTCCCGGATGATAATATCCATTATTATATCCCCCTATTTATCCGTCTTGGCAGGAATGCAGGCGAGCAGTTCATTACGCATGGTATCTATCCGTTCCCGATCAGAGGCCTCAACATAGATCCGCATTAGGGGTTCGGTTCCGGAAGGACGAACCAATACCCAGCTGCCATCCTCGAGAACGACCTTCTTGCCTTCGGTTTCGTCAATTCTGTCGACAGGCACCCCGGCGATCGCCTTGGGTTGATAGTCTTTTAAATCAGCCAGGATGCGCTCCCGCTCCCTAGGCGTGACCTTGATATCCAGCCTTTCAGTTTCCATCAATTTGTATTTAGCCACCACTTCCTGATCAAGTTGTTGGAAAGACTTGCCGGTGGCCGCGATCATCTCCGCAGCCAGCAGACCCACCAGGATGCCGTCCTTCTCCGGCACATGGCCAAATATACTCAATCCCCCGCTTTCCTCTACCCCTAGTATACAACCTTTATCACGCAGGCATTCCGAGATGTATTTGAAGCCTACCCGGGTCTCAATTACAGTCAGCCCGTTTTGGCGGGCAACCCGGTCCAGGTTGTGGGTAGTCGACAGGGAGCGGCAGACTGGGCCGCGGAAGGTGCGGGTAAACAGCAGGTGTTCCAGCAGCAGATAAGCCAGGCGGTTGGGGTGGACAAAATTCCCCTGCTCATCGACTACGCCGAAACGATCACCGTCAGCATCCAGAGCCAACCCCAGGTCGTAGCCATAATGGACGACCGTCCGTTTCAGATCGGCCAGGCCAGCATCAGTCGGTTCGGGAATCGACCCTCCAAACAGGGGGTCGCGGTAGTTATTGATGGTCCTGACTTCACAGCCCAATTCAGTCAGCAAGCGGTCCAGATAGCCAATCCCGGAACCATACATGGGATCCACTACCACTTTCAAGGGCCGTTCACGGAAGGTGTCCGGCTGCAATAATTTCAGGATTTGGTTGATGTAATCGCGGCTCACGTCTATTTCTTTATAGAGGTCAAGGGTCAGCGCTTCCTTAAGGTCCAGCTCGTAAACCCTGCCCCCGGCCTGTATACGGCGCACTTCCTCCTCGATGGCCTGGGTGACATCGGGTAAGGCCGGGCCGGCATATTCGGGAATGAATTTTATACCGTTGTACTCAGGGGGATTATGGCTGGCAGTGATCATTATGGCCCCCCCGGCTTGCAGGGCACTTATGGCATAGGCCGCCAAGGGAGTAGGCACGGCTTTGGTCGCGGCCATAACCCGAATTCCATTGGCGGTTATTACCCGAGCACATTCGTCGGCAAAATGTTCAGACAAATATCGATTGTCATAGCCAATAACCAAGCCCTTTTTACTCAAATTGTTCGATTTGATGTAGTTGGCAATAGCCTGGGTGACCAGTTTGATATTGGCGAAGGTAAACTCCCTGGCTACAATCGCCCGCCAACCATCGCTGCCAAACTTTATCTCAGTCATAAAAGCCTCCTTGGTTGACATAGTCGGACCACACTAGTTTAAGTTGGCTGCCCCGATACGTACATAAAGAAAGTCTTTGACCACCTCGACGATGCGGATGGCCGCCTTCCCATCCCCATAAGGATTAATGGCATGGGCCATCTTTTCATAGTGACTGCGGTCAAGCAGCAGGCGCCGGGCTGCCTCATATACGTTCTTCTGCACTGTTCCCACCAGTTGAACGGTACCGGCCTGGATGGCTTCGGGGCGTTCAGTGGTATCCCGCAGCACCAATACCGGTTTGCCCAGGGAAGGAGCTTCCTCCTGCAGACCACCGGAATCAGTCATAACAATATATGAAGAATTCATCAAATTTGCAAAAGTTTCATATTCCAGAGGCTCCATTAAATGGATCCGGGGCCGCCGCCCCAGCATCTCCTCGGCCAGGTTCTTGACGGTAGGATTACGGTGGACCGGGAATACTATCTCCACGTCTTCAAATTCTTCTACCAGCTGCAAGAGAGCGGCGTAGATATCACGCATATGATCGCCCCAATTCTCGCGACGGTGAGTAGTTACGAGTATTAAGCGATTATTTAAATCTATATCCTGAAGCGAATCGTCGAACCGATAACCCTCTCGAACTGTCTCTATTAAAGCATCGATGACAGTATTGCCGGTTACCCAAATCTTGAAAGAAGCTACCGATTCAGCCAGCAGGTTCTCCCGTGAAACGTCGGTGGGAGCAAAATGCAATTCAGCCAGTCGCCCAGTCAGAGATCGGTTCATCTCCTCGGGGTAGGGAGAATACTTGTTGCGGGTCCTTAATCCCGCCTCCACGTGACCGACCGGAATCCTGGCATAAAAAGCAGCCAGAGCAGCGGCAAAGGTGGTCGTGGTGTCCCCGTGTACCAACACCAGGTCCGGTTGCTCAGCCTCCATTATGTCCTTCAACCCTGCCAGAACACCGATGGTTATACTATAAAGATCCTGTTTTTCCTTCATCAGATCCAGGTCATAATCGGGTATGATGCCAAACAGCTGCAGAACCTGATCCAGCATCTCCCGGTGTTGGGCGCTGACGACCACCACTGTCTCGATGTCCGCAACCTTCTTTAGTTCCTTGATTACCGGAGCCATCTTGATAGCTTCCGGGCGAGTACCGAAGACGACCATGACTTTTCCCAAGCGCATCGAATAATCCCCCAAATAAAGATTGTCCTGTCGCACACAGATATCCAGTGTACGCTAGGACAATAGTAATATATCGCAGAATTTAAGTCAAAGAAAAGCTGCCCGTCAGTTCCCCGCATTCCCCGGCCGGTTGAAGTCCTCAATCCAGCATTGGATCTCTTTTTATACCCCTCATGATCATGTTATTGACTTGGTGGGCAGCAACACCGGGATCAACCTGCCAGTTCTCCATCACTATCGGCCCCCAGAAGGACATCAGTATGCCTCCGATGACGATGGTCAGCAGTCGGTCATCCATCGGCTTTATCTCACCGCGCCGGATGGCTTCCGCAAACATCTCCTGCAGGTATTGTTCCTTCTGCACCTTTTTCTGCCAGGCCCATTGGCGCAGCTCCTCGTCTATGACATCAGTATCCAAAAACAATATCCTGGTGAGGTCCTTGTTGTCCTGGCAAAATTGCAGATGCCCTCTGATCAAGGCTTCAAGCTTATCTTCCAGAGTACTTTCAGCCAAGGTGAGATGAAGGGTATGATCATACAGGCGGTAGCTCTGTTCCATTATATCCCGTAGAAGCTGCAGCTTGCTGGGGAAATACTCATAGATGGTACCTTTGCCGATTCCAGCCTCCACCGCTATCTCTTCCATCTTGCTGTGGTGATATCCCTTCCGGGAGAACACCTGTATGGCCGCTTCCGTTATCAGCTCCCGCTTGCTCTCCTTGGATTTGTTCCCGTCCATCGCTTATCCCTCCCCATTGACCGGAGCAACCTCCAGCTCATTACTCCTCCCGCGTTGTAGGTAGTAGCGGCGGGCCTTTTGCAGCCAATCATCGAAGATGCTGTAAACTACCGGTACCAGCAAAAGGGTTATTAAGGTTGAAGCAATCAAACCCCCAATGACCACTGTGGCCATGGGTGCAATAAGCTCAGCCCCTTCACCAATTCCTGTGCTCATGGGCAGCATGGCCAAAATTGTAGCCAGAGCAGTCATCAGAATAGGTCTAAGCCTGACTCGGCCGGCTTCAACTATGGCCGCATCTCTTTCCATGCCGCGCTGACGCAGCTTTTCCAGATAATCCACCAAGACGATAGCATTGGCTACGGCTATGCCGACCAGCATAATAATGCCAATAAAGGCTGTTACGCTAAAGGCCCTGCCGGTTACCA
>JAAYJY010000132.1 GCA_012522705.1 Syntrophomonadaceae bacterium
AACGGTTTTCAAGACCGCCTCCTTCAACCGCTCGGACACCCCTCCACGAGAAGGAATACACTGCTTAAATCAGTGCAAGAGCAAGTATAGCATAGGAACCAGAAGAATGTCAATCAACGCGGCTCTGCACCTGGCCTATCTGCTCCAGTCCCCCCATATAAGGCCGCAATACCGTCGGAATCACTACTGATCCGTCCTCCTGCTGGTAGTTTTCCAAGATGGCTGCTACTGTCCGTCCCACAGCTACTCCAGAGCCGTTCAAAGTGTGGACAAACCGTATCTTCTCTTTAGAAGCAGGCCGATATCGGATATTGGTTCTTCGTGCCTGAAAATCTAAACAGTTGGAACAGGAGGATATCTCTTTATAATCATTATAGCTCGGCATCCACACTTCGATGTCGTATGTCTTGGCGGAGGAAAAACCCATGTCTCCAGTGCTCAGCAATACTACCCTATACGGAAGTCCCAGTAATTGCAGAACCTTTTCTGCATCCTGGGTCATGGTCTCCAATTCCTCGAAAGACTGGTCCGGCAGAACGATTTTGACCAGTTCTACCTTATTGAATTGATGCTGCCGGATCACTCCGCGGGTATCACGCCCATGTGATCCCGCTTCAGCCCGAAAACAGGCGGTATAAGCAACCATATAGCGAGGCAGGTTCTTTTCCTCCAATATCTCTTCCCGATACAGATTGGTGAGCGGTACTTCTGCCGTTGGCACCAGGTATAACTCTCGTCCCTCTATTTTAAACATATCCTCCGCGAACTTTGGCAGTTGCCCGGTGCCCACCATGCATTCCCGGTTTACTAAAAAAGGAGGGAATATCTCTTCGTAACCATGCTGATAGACATGGGTGTCAAGATAGAAATTGATAATCGCCCTCTCTAACCTAGCCCCCAGCCCTTTGTAGACTGTATAGCGCGCTCCGGAAAGCTTGGCGGCTCTCTCAAAGTCGAGAATCCCCTGATCCGGTCCGATATCCCAATGGGCTTGGGGTTCAAACTCAAATTGGCGCGGTTCCCCCCAGCGCCTCACCACCCGGTTGCTCTCTTCATTGGCTCCTACCGGTACCGAAGCATCTGGTATGTTGGGGAGATTGAGCATGATGTTCTCGATAGCAGACTCGACCTCGTTCAACTTCTGATCCAATTCCTTTATCTTCTGTCCCGCTTGCCTTACCCTATCCACCAAATCGTCCGAGGTCAGTCCCTGCTTCATCTGCCGCCCCACTTCCTGCGAGGCTTCGTTGCGAAATTTTTTTATCTCTTCCGCCTCCACCAACAGCGTTCTTCTTTGGTTATCCAAAGTGAGAAAGTTCTCCAATAGCCCAATCTGGTTTCTATTGCGAAGGGCAGTCTCGATCATCTCCGGTTGAGCCCTAACCATCTTGGCATCCAGCATTCCCTTTCCTCCTTCGTTTTTGCCGTTTATGGGAACTGGCCTCCCACCACTACGGCCGCTGCTTACTGGTCGATTCTGGTCCTGTTTATAAGTGAAGCAATATCGGTCTCCCTATAATCCCATCCATTTTTCCAAGCCGGTCCAAGGCCTCAGCAGTCACTTTGTTATCCACATTCAGCAGCATAATGGCCTTCTCGCCGCTGGCGTGAGGAGCCACCTTCATTCCCGATATATTGATACCCTCATCACCCAAGGCAGTGGCGAACGGGCCGATTACTCTGGGGCGGTCTTCATTTTCTGCCACCAGTACATACCCGGACAAGTTGGTTTCCGTTTCGTAGCCATTGATATCAACCAATAATGGATTGCGAGCCCGGGACAAGGTGCCCTCAATCTCCAACTGGTTTTTGGCGCTAATAATCTTGACCGAGATCAGGTTTTTATATCGCTTGGGACTTACCCCTTCCTTCATGTCGAAGATTTTTATGCCCCGATCCTCCGCTGTCAAACGGGCATTAACATAGTTTACCTTCTCACCCATCACTGGTTCCAACAGGCCTTTCAGAAACCCTATCGTCAAAATCTCGGTTTCGTTGATACTGATAGGCCCGCTGTAAGTAACTTCAATCCGCGATACGGGCGCTTTGTATATCTGATAGTATATGTTACCCATCTTCTCGGCTAGAGTGATGTAAGGGCGTAAGTAATCCAGTTCTTCATTAAGCACCGTTGGTAGGTTGATTACGTTGGGAACAATCCCCCCCTCCAGGGCTTTAATGACCTGTTCCGCGATGGTCTCCCCTACTCTCTTCTGGGCCTCATGAGTATCCGCTCCCAGATGAGGAGTGCAGATCGTATTGGTAAAATCGAATAATGGGTTGTTGTAAGCAGGTTCTTTCTCATACACATCTAGTCCGGCCGAAGCTACCTTGCCGCTTTCCAAGGCTTTAACCAAGGCTGCTTCCTCGATAATACCTCCCCTGGCACAGTTAACTACCCGTACCCCATCTTTAGCCGAGGCCAAAACTTGGTCGTTAATCATGTGCATGGTCTCTTCGTTACGGGGAGTATGAACCGTGAGCACATCAGCTTCGCGAGCCAGGTCCTCCAGGGTTTCTTTTTTCACTGCCCCGAACCGCTCAAACCGTTCATCTGATATATAGGGATCATACGCGATTACTTTCATGTTGAACGCCTTGAGACGAGTTGCCACCATGGAGCCTATTCTGCCCAACCCCACTATTCCAACGATTTTGCCGTACAACTCTGTTCCTCTGAATGGAGAACGATCCCACGTACCTCCTTTAAGGACATTATTGGCCCAAGCCGTATTGCGGATCGAAGACAACAGCAAGCTTATCGTCTGCTCGGCCGCTGAGATAGTGTTGCTATCTGGAGTATTGGCCACTATTATTCCGTAGCGAGTGCAGGCATCCACGTCGATGTTGTCTACTCCGTTGCCTGCTCGGCCGACCACTTTTAAGTGGGTGCCCCTCTGTATCAATTCCTCGTTTACCTTGGTCACACTTCTTACAATTAAGGCGTCATATTGATCTATTATTTCTAAAAGTTCTTCTCTGGAAATGCCGCTGCGATAATCGACATCCAGTGCAGACTTAAGTAAATTCAAGCCTTCTTCGGCTATGCTTTCCGTTACTATTACCCTTTTCCTTTCCATCCAACCGTTCCTCCCTTTTATTCTTGCTTGGAAATATGGTATTTCAACAGGGTCTCCTGAGCTTTATGCAATCCCGATCCCAATTGCAAATCGTATTTGAACTTTACGAGAGTTAATTCAAGCGCTGCTAATACAGCTATTATATCCAATTCCCGCACATAGCCCAGATGTCCTAGGCGGAAAATTACATTGTCAAGGTTCTGTTGTCCCCCAGCCAGGATTATGTTGAATTCCTCCAGCATATATTTCCGGATGGAATTGGCTCCTATTTCTGTCGGAGCACATACGGAAGTCACTGCGTTAGAGGCAAATGCATCTTTGGTAAACAGTTCCAATCCCATCGCAGCAATACTGGTGCGTACCATGTCCCGGTAATTACGATGGCGGATCAATACATTTTCTAGTCCCTCTTCCTCCAGCATTTTGAGGGCCTCCTGCAATCCGTAATAAAGGGAAATAGGTGGAGTAAAAGGTGTTTGCCCGCTTTCCTGGTACTGCAAACCGAGGGTGACATCCCAATAGAAGCACCTATTAGGGTTGACCTTGTGTTTGGCCAGCGCCTTGGGGCTAAAGGCCATGAAGCTGAGGCCGGGCGGAATCATAAAGGCCTTTTGTGACCCACTTACTACTACATCCAAGTCCCAGTCATCCATTCTCAATTCATGGGCCCCCAAGCCGCTAACTGAATAGACCATAAACAGAGCGGGGTGTTCCTTTATGGCTTTCCGGATGGTCTCAATATCGTTACAAACTCCAGTTGATGTCTCGTTGTGGGTAATCAATACAGCCTTAATTTCTCCACCTTTGTCTTTCTCTATCCTTTCTTTGATGATGTTGGGGTCTGCTCCGCTACCCCAGGGGAAATCGACCTTTTCAACCTGGGCCCCAAAGCGAGTTGCTATTTCGGCAAATCGGTCGCCAAACACCCCGATCGAAATGGCTAAAACCTTCTCTCCCGGTGCTATGAAGTTGGCTATCGCTGCTTCCAGCCCTCCGGTACCGGAAGCCGGATAAATCAGGAGTTGCTCCCGGGTGCGGTAGATTCTCTTAACCCCGGACACCACATCCCCGATAATTTTACAAAACTCAGGGCCCCGGTGGTTTATCATTGGACGGTCCATGGCCCGGGCCACCCGTAAAGGTACCGGAGTGGGGCCCGGAATCAACAGATACTGGGCATTTTTCATCTTCTGGACAACCCTCCTGCTTAAAAATCAAAAAAGCCCCTCGCCCGCTCAGGGACGAGAGGATTTCCCGCGTTGCCACCCTAGTTGGCGTACAAACGCCCACTCTATGGTGTTAACGGAACCACCGCAACTGCGTTTTACAGTCAACCTCCAGGGTGGATTTCAAACCCCGGTCACGCTGGTTCACACCTTCCACCAGTTCTCTGGAGTATCCCAGGATCTTACTTTTCCCGATCATCGGATTATTTCGACTTTAGTTTTGGTAAATTATATTACACTGCCATTTCTTTAGCAACCAACCTAATTCAACATTCGCAGGAAATACTGGTGTATGGTAAGATCATTGGTCAATTCTGGATGAAATGCTGTGGCTAGCCGATTGTCTTCCCGGACCATTACAGTCTTATCCTTAACCCGGCACAAAACATGCGCGTGGCCCCACACCCTTTCCACATAAGGGGCTCGAATAAAGACCCCTCGGCTAGGTTGCAATCCTTCTACCTCCAGTTCAGCTTCAAAGCTGTCCACCTGCCTTCCGTAAGCATTTCTTTTTACGGCAATATCCATCAATTCTAATCTGACCTGCTCCATATCCACTATCTCCTTGGCTAATAGGATCATCCCCGCACAGGTACCCCAGATAGGCATTCCCTCTTTAACGCGTCTGCGAATCGGTTCCAGCAATCCGAAGCTTAGCATCAGCTTGCCAATGGTAGTACTCTCTCCGCCTGGGATTATCAAGGCGTCAACTGCCTCAATTTCAAGCTCAGTTCTTATCTGGCAGGGGCGGGCTCCGCATCTAGCCAGCGCTATCTCATGCTCTGTGAAAGCTCCTTGCAGGGCTAAAACGCCTACTTTTTTACCAGCCACGCTCCTGCATCCTGTCTTCATTTTTGATGGTCATTATATCTATACCTGACATGGCCTCACCCAGATCCCTGGAAATCTCCGCCAATACTGCTGCATCATTAAAGTAAGTGGTGGCAGCCACAATCGCTTGGGCCCGGCGCCCGGGATCACCTGACTTAAATATGCCTGACCCTACGAAAATGCCGTCGCAGCCTAATTGCATCATTAAGGCAGCATCAGCCGGGGTAGCAATGCCTCCAGCGGCAAAATTAACTACCGGCAGCCTTTTCAGCTTGGCCACCTCCAGTACCAGTTCATAAGGAGCACTCATCTCTTTGCCCGCGCTCATCAATTCCTCATCGGGTAGATTGGCTACCCATCGGATTTCGTCGTTGACCTGGCGGATATGGCGAACTGCTTCCACTACGTTTCCAGTCCCCGGCTCGCCTTTGGTGCGAATCATGGCTGCCCCTTCTCCGATGCGGCGTAATGCCTCTCCCAAGTTGCGCGCTCCACAGACGAAGGGCACCTTGAAGGGAAGCTTATTCACATGGTATTTCTCATCCGCTGGGGTTAACACTTCACTTTCATCTATGTAGTCAACCCCGAGCGACTGTAAAATCTGAGCTTCTACAAAATGCCCTATCCGGCATTTTGCCATAACGGGTATAGTAACCGTATCCATTATCTGTAGAACAACACTGGGATCGGCCATACGGGCTATACCTCCTACCGCCCTTATATCGGCGGGTACCCGCTCCAATGCCATGACCGCGCAAGCCCCTGCGGTTTCAGCGATCCTGGCTTGCTCCGGAGTTGTTACATCCATTATTACCCCGCCCTTAAGCATCTGGGCCAAGCCTGACTTCAGCTTATAAGTACCTGTTTCGTACATTTGCTCCCTCCAACTTCCCCGTTATGCCAACTTTTCAGTCTTCGCTTTCGATTTTGAATCGGGCCACCGCAGCCACCCGATCGTTTTCCGAGGTCTTCATCAATACAACCCCCCGAGAGTACCTCTTCTGGGTGGATATATCATTGGCCTCAAGTCTGATTAACTGCCCCGCACTGGTCAAAAGGACCAGTTCTTCTCCTTTGACAATTACCTTAAAGCCTACTATCGGACCATTCTTGTTGTCAACATTTATTGTTTTAAGTCCCTTTCCGCCCCTATTCTGGGTTCGATATTCAGAAAGTGGCGTTCTTTTACCATATCCGTTCTCTGTGACCAAAAATGCTTCTCCCCCGGGACGGTCTTTATCCACTCCTATCACATAGTCCCCTGGGTCCAGTCTCATTCCCTTTAGTCCCCCGGCTGCCCGCCCCATGCTGCGAACCTGTTGCTCATTGAATATAATCGCCTTTCCTAAAGACGTGACCAGCATTATCCGGTCATTTCCGTCCACTCTGATAACACCCACCAATTCGTCTTCGTCGCCCAGATGCATAGCTATTATCCCGCTCTTCCTGATATTGGTCAGATCAGACAGTCTTACCTTCTTGACTATTCCCCGCTTGGTAGCCATTATCAAATGCCTGCGGTCGTCCAGGCTGCGGGCGGCTACGATGGTAGTGACCTTTTCTCCTGGCTTTAGCTCCAGGAAGTTGGCCAAAGCCAGCCCCTTTGCATGCCGTGAGGATTCCGGTATCTGGTATGCCTTGGCGCAAAAAACCCTCCCCTGGTTGGTGAAAAAGAACACGTTAGCCAGTACGCCGGTAACCACAATATCATGAGCGAAGTCCTCCGCTCTGGCGCTGGTAGAGCTTATTCCCTTCCCGCCACGCTTCTGGGCCTTATACGTATCCAGGGGCTGCCTTTTTATATACCCCCGATGGCTTAAAGTGATAACCACATCGTGCTCTTCGATAAAATCCTCTTCCTCATAATCCATGCTTTCCAAGCTTATTTCCGTACGGCGCTTGTCCCCGTAACGGGATTTGATATCGTCCAGGTCTTCCTTGACCATCCCCAGAACCCTCTCTGGCCGGGCCAGAATGTCCTCTAGATCAGCGATCTTCGCCACCAGATCACGCAGTTCTTCCTCCAGTTTAGCTCTTTCCAGACCGGTTAGCTGGACCAGTCTCATATCCAAAATGCCATTGGCCTGGATTTCGCTCAAATTGAAGCGGGTGATCAACCCTTCTCGGGCCGACTCGCGGTTGACAGACCCTCTTATGAGGTTTATTACCTCATCCAGGTTGTCCAGCGCAATCTGCAGTCCCTCCAATATGTGCAGTCGATTACGAGCAAGTTTTAACTCATAATTGGTCCTCCGGGTTATGACCTCTTGACGGTGCTGGATGAAGAACTCCATCATCTGTTTGAGGTTGAGTATCTTTGGCTGTCCGTTGACCAGGCTGAGCATGATCACCCCGAAACTGTCTTCCAGCTGGGTGCGTTTATAAAGATTATTCATCAGGATTTCGGGGTTGACATCCCGGCGTGTTTCAATAACTACCCTAATCCCGTTGCGGTCGGATTCATCCCGGAGATCAACTATCCCATCCAGTCTTTTTTCCTTGACCAGATTGGCTATCCGTTCCACTACCCGGGCCTTATTGACCTGGTAAGGAACTTCAGTGACGATTATGGCATTGCGCCCGTTCTTCTTCTCTTCGACACGGTAACGGGCCCTTAATTTAAGGCTGCCCCGCCCGGTAGTGTAAGCCTCACGAATCCCCCGGTTCCCCATAATCCCAGCAGTGGGGAAATCCGGCCCGGGAACGACTTCCATCAGTTCATCGATTGAGACCTCCGGATTGTCTATCACCATTTTCATCCCGTCAACTATCTCCCCCAAATTATGAGGTGGGATGTTGGTAGCCATCCCCACTGCAATCCCAGCCGACCCATTGATGAGCAGATTTGGAATCCTGGCGGGAAGTACCTGGGGCTCTTCTCTGGTGTCGTCATAGTTGGGTCGCCAATCGATGGTGTCCTTCTCTATATCTTTGAGCATTTCGCTGGCAATCCGCTCCATGCGAGATTCAGTGTAACGCATGGCTGCCGCTGCGTCACCATCGATAGAGCCAAAATTGCCATGCCCATCTATCAAGGGATAGCGCATGGAGAAGGGTTGGGCCATCTTGACCATGGTTTGATATATGGCAGCATCCCCGTGAGGATGATACTTACCCATAACCTCACCAACAATGTTGGCGGATTTTTTATGAGGCTTGTCATGGGTCATACCCTGATCATAAAGTGCGTACAGTATACGGCGATGAACCGGTTTGAGCCCATCCCTCACATCTGGCAACGCCCTGGAAACGATGACACTCATCGAGTATTCTAGGAAAGATTTCTTTACTTCTCTTTCTATATCTATCGGAATTACTTTATTATACTGGTTGTCCGGTGTCACTTAATAATTCCCTCCTATATATCCAGGTTGCCCACATAACGAGCATTCTCGCTAATAAATTCCCGGCGCGGCTCCACATTGTCCCCCATTAAATCAGAAAATACCTCGTCGGCTTGGATGGCATCATCTATAGCGACTTGGAGTATGGTACGGTTGTCCGCGTCCATGGTTGTGGACCACAATTGCTCCGGATTCATTTCTCCCAAACCTTTGTACCTTTGAATGGACCATTTCTTGTCTGAGCCTTCGAGGAAACGGTTCAACTCACTATCATTGTAAAAATAGTAGATATCCTTTCCTCTTTTCAGTCCGTATAATGGCGGTTGAGCAATATATACATACCCCTGCTCGATTAACTCTCTCATATAACGATAGAAAAAGGTCAAAAGCAGTACCCTGATATGAGAGCCATCAACATCCGCATCGGTCATGATGAACAGTTTATGATAACGGGCTTTCTTAATATCGAAATCCTCCCCTATTCCAGTGCCAATAGCTGTTATCAGGTTTCTAATCTCTTCGCTGGATAGGACCCGGTCGAGTCTGGATTTCTCCACGTTCAGTATTTTTCCACGCAGGGGCAAGATAGCTTGGTAGGTGCGGTCCCGTCCTTGTTTGGCCGAACCCCCGGCAGAGTCGCCCTCTACGATGAAGAGCTCGGACTGGGCCGGATCCCGGTTGCTGCAGTCAGCCAGTTTCCCTGGTAACGTGGTCGATTCTAAAGCGCTTTTACGGCGGGTTAATTCCCGGGCCTTGCGAGCCGCCTCTCTGGCTCGGCGGGCCGATATTGCCTTTTCCAATATCTTCTTGGCGGTGACTGGATATTCATTGAGGTAGTCGTCTATATGTTCGTATACAGCCGCATCTACTACTCCTCTTATATATGTGTTGCCCAGTTTTGTTTTGGTCTGGCCTTCAAATTGGGGGTCCTTAACCATAACCGACACAATTGCGGTGATCCCTTCCCGGATGTCCTCTCCGGCTAGATTGGCATCATTCTCTTTCAAAATGTTGTTGCGCTTGGCATAGTCATTTATTACTCGGGTCAGGGCATTTTTGAACCCGGTCTCATGGGTCCCGCCTTCCTGGGTCCGAATGTTGTTGGCGAAAGAATAAATGTTCTCATTGTAACCAGTATTATATTGGATGGCCACCTTGACGATAACATCATCCTTCTTGGTTTCAAAATAAATAGGATTAGGATTCACTGTTTCTTTACTTTTATTTATATAACCGACAAAATCTATTAGCCCGGTGGACTTGAATTCTTGCCGATATAATTCCTCTCCCCTAGTGTCGCTGAAAATTATGTGCAATCCACGGTTAAGATAAGCCAGTTCACGTAGTCTTTGCATTAAAATGTCACGTTCGAAAACTATTTCCTCAAATATTTCCGGATCTGGATAGAACGTAATCGAGGTTCCCGTGTCCTTGGCCTGACCCACTATCTCCAGGTCAGTGACCGGCTTGCCCCGCCCGTAAACCTGCTGGTAGGTATAACCGTCTCGGTTGACCTTCACTATCATTTTAACCGAGAGGGCATTTACCACCGATAAACCTACTCCATGTAGTCCGCCTGATATGGTGTATCCGGTGCCGCCAAATTTACCTCCTGAATGCAAGGTAGTAAGTATCACTTCTATCGCGGGTACCCCTATTTGCGGGTGTATGTCTACTGGTATGCCTCTCCCATTGTCGGCAACCAAAACGCTATTATCCTTATTTATTACTACTTCTATCCGATCGCAAAAACCTCCCACCGCTTCATCGATACTGTTATCCACTATCTCAAAAACAAGATGATGCAGCCCCTTTGGCCCTGTTGATCCTATGTACATACTAGGGCGCCGGCGAACCGCTTCTAACCCTTCCAGCACTTGGATATCTGAAGCATTGTAACCATTTTGGGTTGTAGTCACTGGTTAATCCTCCTTGCGGAAATGAATTGCTCGCTTGAATAGGGTATTTGACGATATAGGAGATAGATAACAGCAGTCATCGCACAACACAATGGCTTTCTTTTTCTCATTGCTGCCAACAGCATGGAGAATGTTATCTACTTCGGCATTCTCAATTAATTCTTTTAAAACCTCGGATACCGGTTCGTCTAGATTTATTATGGCAATTATATTGTCTCCCGATATTATAGTATCGTCACCCAGATGCAGATACACTGCCTCTCTCCTTTCATAGTAGCCGTCCTTCATCCATTCTCCAATTTGGAATCTCGTCTATCTTTATTCCGTCGGTATTAACCACGGTTAGGAATGTTTGGAAATCGGCTTGGTGTAAGTACGATATCAGTCGCTTCTTTTTTTGGTCATCCAGTTCGGACAAAACATCATCCAACAACAGAATTGGATAAAATCCCTTTATACTATGAAACGCATGCAACTCGGCTAGTTTCATACTAATGGAAATATTGCGCTGTTGGCCTTGGGAGGCGTAAATTTGGGCCGGCCGGCGGTCATAATATACATTCAAGTCTTCCAGATGAGGCCCGGCCAGCGTCTTTTTTCTCCTGCTCTCTTCGTCCCGGTTTTTTTCTATGTGTTGGTGTAAGGCAGACTGCAAAACACCCATATTGATTTTATCACTCTCTATTTCAAATGATAGTGCGTATTTCATTTTCATATCAGAACCCGCTTCATTTATTTGGCTATAGATATACCTGCATACCTCCTCTAGTATATGTACAAAATTAATCCGTTGGATTACTAATTTAACGGCATTTTCAACGAATAAATCATTTACTATTTTAAAAGACTTTAAGGAAGTTTGCTCTTTTCTTAGGAATATATTCCTTTTCCGCAGGATAGTCATATACTTGTCAAGATTGTAACTGTATTCACCGGATATTTGCTTGAGTATAAAATCTAAAAAGGCTCTCCTTTTGGAAGGAGAACCCTTGATCAAAAAGAGATCGTCCGGGGTAAATATAACCACTCTTAACCGATCTTTATTGCTAAAATTGGTTTTTTTGTTGTTTATCACGAATTGCTTGGTACTATCAAGAGAATATCTGATGCCGCTATTTATTCTTCTCCCCTCAAGAGAATAATCTGACTCCAGTTCATATCCATCTGCATCGTTTTTGGTAAGATTGAAATCTGTCGCCCGCCGGAACGAACTGCCCGAAGCTAAAACATGGATGGCTTCCAATAAGTTTGTCTTGCCCTGTCCGTTGTTGCCCGTAAACAAGTTGAGCCCTGGCTTCGGTGTCAAGTCAATCTTTTCTATATTCCTGAAATTCCTGATAGTGACTTTTTCTATCTTCAATGAGGCATAACCTTATTAACTGTTGGTGCGCATCGGCACCAGTATATATAAATAATTTTCCTTTTCCGGGTTTTTCATCAATGCCGGGCTCAACGGACCAGATAATTGTATTATTATATTTTCGCACTCCGTATCAAACATTTTTACCGCATCTAGAAAATAATTGGTATTGAAAGCTATTTTTATTCCTTTTTCTCCCTCTGTGGTCACTCCATCAATGACCTCACATATTTCCCCCATCGTCTCCGAATTAGATATCAATTCCACTTCATTATCCTTAAGGCTGAATTGAACATGCTGAATCTGAAACTTATCATCGGTGGGCATTATTTTAGCTCTTCCCAGGCTGGCAGCCAAAAGTGAGGTTTTAATGGATATATCAGAAATAAATTTAGCTGGTATGACGGTTTCATAATTCGGATACTGTCCTTCAATAAGCCTAGACAAAAGTATAAAATCGTCCTTGTAAAATATAACATTGTTTTCCGTCAATGCTATATTTATCTCGTCGGGACTGTCCTCTAGAAAACGCATCAATTCATTTACGGTCCGCATGGGGATGACGAACTTCACCGGTTCTAAATCCATTTTTGGCAGAGTATAGCTATAGTATCCCATTCGGTGGGTGTCGGATGCAACTATCTTAAGCGTTCCCTCACCAAGACAATCAAATAAAACTCCCGTAAAGACTTGGCGAAAATGATTGACTGCCGTAGCTAAAGATGTCTTTCTAAGACCTTCTCGGAGAATGTCCTGAGGTATAGAGAACAGTTTTTCCATTTTACCGATAGGCAAATCGGGATATTCTTTTTCTTGGTAGATGTTTAACCGGTTGGAGGAACGTCCATAACCGATGATCAGTTTACCCGTTTCTTTATTTAAGTCAAAAGATATCATAGTATCAGGCAGTAACTTAATGAAATCCGCGAAGTAGGTAGCATTGACCAATACACTGCCTTCTTCGATGATATCTACATTAAGAGTAGATGCTTTGATCCCTATCTCCATATCGGTGGCGGTCATGGTCAGGCCTTTAGCACTGCTTATATTAATATGCAGTCCAGATAGGAGTGGGATGGTAGTCCTATTGGTGGCTGCTCTATGTACAAGAGTTGTTAGGATAGATATTTCTCTCTTCTCAATGTTGAATTTCATAACATACCTCCTGCTTTATTAATATTCATTTATAAAATTTAGTAGTAATAGTAGTAGAAATGTGCACAATGTGTAAAAAAACCACAAAGTGCTGAATAATTGGCTGGAACCCGAAGGACAAATATGTAGATAAAAACATTAATTACAATACTGATCGGGGATCCAGTTGCTTACTAATTTTTTCTAAAGCAGACGCTAAAGAGTGGTTGCCTATGGATTCCTTTTCTATTTTATCCACTCCATGCATAACGGTAGTATGATCACGACCTCCAAATTGATCACCTATCAGCGGAAAAGAAGCATCCGTCAATTTGCGGCACAGATACATGGCAATGTGCCGAGGATAAACTAACTGCTTATTCCTCTTTTTAGACAACAATTCGTTTTGAGTTATACCGTAATGTTTACACACTTCCTTTTGAATACATTCGATTGTAATTATTTTTGATACTGGGGGAGGCATTATATCTTTCAGAGCCTCGCAAGCGGTTTCCATGCTTAAAGGCTGGTTGTTTATAGTAGCGAAGGCAACCAACCGTACCAAGGCCCCTTCCAGTTCACGAATATTGGAGTCTATATTGTCGGCTATGTAATCCAGTACTTCCAACGGTATATTTAATCCATCATTACTGGCTTTCTTGCGCAATATAGCTATTCGGGTTTCCAGATCAGGAATTTGAATATCGGTTATCAGACCCCACTCAAAGCGTGAACGGAGACGGTCCTCTAATGTTGGGATGTTCTTGGGAGGCCGGTCGCTGGAGATAACCACCTGTTTATTGTTTTCATAAAGGGTGTTGAAAGTGTGGAAAAACTCTTCCTGGGTCCGTTCTTTGCCGGCTAAAAACTGGATATCATCTATCAACAAGACATCCACATTACGGTACTTATTGCGGAACGAAGGGGTACTGTCATCCCGAATAGCACTTATTATCTCATTTGTAAATTGTTCAGAGGATACATATACTACTGAGTAAGAAGGCCGGTTTTCAATGATACGATGAGCTATGGCTTGCATCAGATGAGTTTTCCCCAAGCCTACTCCTCCGTAAATAAAAAGAGGATTATAGGCTCGGGCCGGAGCTTCACCTACAGCATAACAGGCGGCGTGAGCAAAACGGTTGCTATTGCCAACCACAAATGTGTTAAATGTGTATTTAGGATTAAGATTGGATATAAAGCCATTCTTTTCTACCAGTGG
>JAAYJY010000133.1 GCA_012522705.1 Syntrophomonadaceae bacterium
GCAAATAAGGGGTCATGAAGGTATTATCGGCTATGGTGATCAATCCGTATTCCTTAGCCAGCGCCGCCATCGCCTGCAGATCGGTTATCTTCATCAGAGGGTTGGAAGGGGTCTCAATAAAAATGGCCCGGGTATTGGTGCGAATTTTCTCGCGGATGCAATCGGGATCGGTGGTGTCGGCAAAATCCACCTGGATGCCGAAACGGGGCAGCAACCGATGGACCAGGCTGACGGTACCCCCATAGACATCGCGGGAAACAATTATGTGGTCGCCGCATCCAAATTGCAGGAAGGCGGCAGCAATGGCGGCCATCCCGGAGGCCAGGGCAAATCCGTGGCGGGCTCCTTCCAAGGAGGCGATGGATTGCTCCAGGGCGGCCCGGGTGGGATTGCCCAGGCGCGAGTATTCCCATTGTCCCGGGGTATATACATCCGGTCGGGCGAATACCACGTTTTGATAAATGGGGGTGCTGACCGCCCCGGTATGGGGATCCCCCTCGCTGCCGGTGTGGATCAAACGGGTCCCTTTTTTCATAATCTCATCCCTTTTTGCTATAATTCAAACCAAGCCCAGCTAAGTTGGTGAGCGTTTGACAGCGCTCTGGCAAGACTTATTGTATATTATAACAATACTACTCTCAGCGGGAAAATGAAGAACCCCGCCGGTGATAAGGCAGGCGACGCCTAGGATCCACCACCTTCTTCAAGATATTATTGTACCCAGATGCTGAAGGATATGGTTGAAAGTTTCGAGGATGGGTACTAGTTTGCGTTTGCGGATGTAAAACACCATCGAGTCAAGGTAGAGAGGATTCCGGTGACGGGGCTTGAGTGGAAACGCATGAATAGAGGGCGGCCCGGGCAGCATCATAATCCTGGGATAAAAGGAACAAAGTCGAATGGAGAACAAGTATAGAAAACTGCAAAGCCGACTGCGCTCTCTGGACGGGATAGCGGTCGCCTATTCAGGGGGAGCAGACAGCACATTCCTGCTGCAAACTGCAGCTGACCTGTTGACTGACTGCGCCCTGGCGGTAACGGTGGTTTCCCCAACCTTACCCGCCGGGGGACTGGCAGCGGCGGTTGAGTTTACCCGCGGTGGGGGGATCAGGCACCAGGTCATCGAAATAGATACATTTGCGGTGGAGGGCTTCGCTGACAACCACACCGATCGCTGTTATCTCTGCAAACGGGCTTACTACCCCCGCATCCTGGCCCTGGCCAGGGAAAGAGGCATCACCACCGTAGCGGATGGATCCAACGCCGGGGATGGAGCAGATTTCCGCCCCGGCATGCGAGCGGTGAGAGAATTGGGGGTAATAAGTCCCCTGCAGGAAGCTGGCCTGACCAAGACCGAGATAAGGGAGTTGTCCCGGCTCATGGGTTTGTCGGGCTGGAACAAGCCCAATGAGTCTTGCCTGGCTACCCGCATTCCCTACGGGCAGCAGATTACCCCAGGTAAGCTGGCGAGAGTCGATGCAGCTGAACAGTATCTCCGGGGATTGGGGTTCCGGCAAGTGCGGGTGCGCCACCACGAGGACATGGCCCGGATTGAAGTAGGCCCGCCAGAGCGGGCCGGCATCGGCGAGCGGCTTATGGACGAGATACATGACCACCTGCGGGCTCTCGGGTTTGCCTATGTCACCCTGGATCTGAAAGGTTACCGGATAGGCAGCCTTAATGAAAATCTGGATTTTGATCTCTAAAAATAGAAATGGAGGCAGATGGAATGACCAGAATAGCCCATAGCCTGACCGATTTGATAGGCAACACTCCCCTGCTGGAGCTAAACAATTTCTGCCTGGCCAATCAACTGGAAGC
>JAAYJY010000134.1 GCA_012522705.1 Syntrophomonadaceae bacterium
CGGCAACCTGGCAGGTAAGCCGTTCCGGCCCTGCCTGCGTCCCACCGTCCAGGCTGTAATCGAGACTGTCATATCCACTCCCCATACCGGCGCTGATATTTTCCTTTGACTAACTGTATACAAAGTAAATACCCAGCCAGGATTGCCGCCAACCACGGGACAAACGAGAAGGGCAGGCGCATCATGTCCAGGCCGATGGCAAAATCCCCGAAACTCACCACCAGGGCCAGGGCTGCAACGACAGATGTGGAAAACAAAAGCGGCAGGGATGCTCTGCTTTGCAGAAATGGGACGCGGGCAGTACGGATAATATGGATGACCAACACCTGCGATACGGTACCGAACACGAACCAGCCACTTTGGAACAGAGGAGCCAACTCCAATGTATTGGCTTTCACCACCCACCATAGGATAGCAAAGCACAGTATGTCGAAGACGGAACTGAGCGGGCCGAAGAAGACCATAAACGATTTGATGGAATTGGTGTCCCATTTGCGGGGCTTCTGGATATATTCGTTATCCACGTTGTCGAACGGCATGCCCATTTGGGAAAAATCGCACAACAGGTTCTGGGTAAGTATCTGCACCGGCAGCATGGGTAAGAAGGGCAGCAGGATACTGGCGGCGATGACCGAGATTATGTTGCCCAAATTACCGCTCACCGCCATTTGTAGGTATTTCATGATATTCCCGAAAGTGCGCCGGCCCTCGATGACACCTTCTTCCAGCACCATCAGATCCTTCTTGAGCAGGATGATGTCAGCGGTTTCCTTGGCAATATCTACGGCGCTGTCCACAGAGATCCCCACATCCGCTTGGCGCAGCGCGAGGGCGTCATTTATCCCATCCCCCAGATAACCTACCGTATGCCCGGCGGTCTGAAATGCTTTTACCACCCTTTCTTTCTGAGAGGGCGACAATTTGGCATACAGGTCGCAGGTAGGCAGTGCCGCCTGCAGTTCCTCATCGTCCATCCGGTCGATGTCCCGGCCGGTCAACAACCTGGTGGTACTAATCCCTACCTTGCTGCTGACCGCCAAGGTTACACCTTCGCTGTCCCCGGTGAGCACCACCGTCCGCACACCATGTCTATCGAGAGCAGTGATTGCAGCCCGGGCACTCTCTTTGGGGGGGTCGAGAAAACCCACGAAACCAATCAAAACCATACCCTGTTCATCGGCCAAGCTGAAGGTGCCGCTGCTGGGGACATCGTTTTTCCTGGCCACGGCCAGTATCCGCAAGCCCTCGGAATTATGCCTGTGGTAGGTGGCCAGGGCTATGCGCCGGGCCTCTTCATCCATGGGTACGACGCGTCCCTCAATTTCCATGCAAGTAGAGATATCCATGACTTCCTCCACCGCACCTTTGGTGATGAGCTGGCGTTTCCCGTCCGCCAACTGCAAAACCACGCTCATCCTGCGGCGGGAAAAATCGAAAGGTATTTCATCGATGTGGCGGTAGCCGCTCCTGATCTCTTGAATCCCGTATTCCTCGGCCCGGTTGATGATGGCGATATCGATCTGATTTTTCAGGCCGGTCTGAAAATAACTGTTTAGGTAAGCATAGCGCAGTATCCGGGTATCGTACTCACCATGCAGGTTCATGTATTTTTCCAGGGCGATTGTATCCTCTGTTAGAGTTCCGGTCTTATCAGTGCATAGTATATCCATTTCCCCGAAGGCTTGTATCGCACCCAAGGTACGTACGATCACCTGGTGCTTGGACATGGAAACCGCGCCCCGGGCCAAGGTTGAGGTCAAGATGACGGGCAGCATTTCCGGGGTAAGTCCCACGGCGACGCTGGTGGTAAAAAGGAACGCGCTGACCCAGTCTCCTTTGGTCAGGCCATTGATTAAAAGCACGAAGGGGATGATCATGACCATCATCCGGACCAGTAATCTGCTGACCGAGTCTGCGCCCCGTTCAAAACTGGTCTTCGCCCTGTCGCCTGACAGGGTTTTGGCCATCGAGCCGAAGTATGTATGGTTGCCGGTGGCTAAAACCAGGGCGGTGGCAGTGCCGCTGACAATATTGGAGCCCATGAAGCCGAGGTTTTGAAGGTCGGTCAGGGCAGCATCCGGATCATCCTGCATTTTGCTGAACTTCTCCACCGGATTTGATTCGCCGGTCAAAGCCGCCTGATCGATAAAGGTGTCTTTTGTGGTCAGAAAACGAACATCTGCGGGAAGCATATCCCCTGCCGAAAGCCGCACTATGTCTCCCGGTACGACCTCCTCCATCGTGATGGAAACCAACTCTCCTCCCCGCCAGACATCCGCTTCGTTGGAGATCATACGGGATAGTTTCTCGGCGGCGGCATCGGAGCGCTGGCTTTGCACAAAGGAAACCAGACTGGACACGGATACCAGCGTCAAGATGATGCCTATGGTCAGGTAGTCTGGTTTAGATGATGCCACCACATCCGTGAAATAGGTGACGACCGCCACCAGCATCAGGATGACGTTGAAGGGGTTGATGACCGCCTCTTTCAGCCGGTGAAGTGAAGTCCTCTTCTTTGTGGTGATGACATTTTTTCCATATCGGTCCAGTCGGTCTCTGGCCTCATGAAGGCTGAGGCCCTCAAGTGTGGTGGATAGATGGGAAACCACATTCTCTATCGTCTGAAAGGCAAAGGAACGGAGTTCTGCCTCGGTCCCCAGACTGTTTTTTTGCAACTCCCGGCGTCTGTATCCGAACAAAAATTTCATTGTAATCATTCCTTTCCTGCCGGGCGCCGCAGTGAAAACACGACAAGCAAAAAAAAACCGTCCCATCCGACGGTCGTAAATACGTAACCGGAACCCATCAGTATAAATACTCAACCGATGATGGCAGACGGTAACATAAGGCGGTTAATCGGTAGTCGCTTCCATATCGGGGTTTTAAACTGACCCCAGGCCGACTGGGCCTTTACATGATACCGCAAGAAACCGGGCAAATCAATGGCCCGGGAAATGCCGGGGCAGGACTGCCCGGGCTATATGGCCCGGTTAGGCATTTTTCCAGTTCTGGGTTGAGGATGAACCGGGTATTAAACTGGTCGATTATCCGCAGCAAGTCAGGATCCAGGCAGGTGCGGACTTTAGCCACGATATATTCGGGGATGAATCGGTAGTAGGCTTCGGCAATACTCCCGGCCATGCAGGCGATCGTGTCGCTGTCCCCACCCAAGGAGATGGCCTTGCGGATACAATCCTCGTAATCGTCGGATTCCAGGAAGGCGATAATGGCTTGGGGTACCGTGCCCGGGCAGGTCGCATCGAAATCGTAGTCGGGGCGGATCTGGTCCAGGGTGGGGGAGAGGTCATATTCGAACCGAGCCTGGGTCTGCTCCTTGATATAGTTTTTACCCTGACCTGTCCGGGCCCAATAGATGGCGCTGGCAATGGCTTGGGCGCCCTTGATCCCTTCGGGATGGTTGTGAGTGACAGCCGCACTGCGTTTGGCTTCTTTCATCATACAATCATAATTGTCGATAGCGAAGGCTACCGGGCTGACCCGCATGGCGGAACCGTTGCCAAAACTGTTGTAAGGTTCCAATGATTCTGAATTGGCCCAGCGTCGGAACATGCCGCCGTAGCCTGCCTGGGGGTATTTGTGGGCATACTCCCGGAAGGTCTTGGCGTAATCAAGACCATTAAGCATGCAGTCGGCGACCGCCACGGTTAGGACAGTATCGTCGGTGAACCGGGTCCCGGGCTGAAACATGGTGAAATCGGTGCGCTTGGTAGGAAACCCTTCAAAATATGATCCGATTACATCGCCGGCAATGGCTCCAAACATAAGCATTCCTCCTATAGCTTTTCACTGCTGGACGAATGACCGAGCAAGTGATTTGATTGCACTTTCAAATATGTACGATCCTCAAATATCTATACGAAACAGATGGAAAGATCTGGTGGGGAAACCGTCAATTTGCTGGCAAGGGTGCCCGCCTTCAAATAATATACTGCTCTACAGGTAACAATAGAACCTTAAGAAAATTCTAACTTTCACAATTATTGACACGTGGTTTAAGGGAGCATATGCTATTAGCAAGCTCCAAGGAACACCTAAGACAAAAATCCTTGCCAGAGCCAGAAAACAGAAACAGAAAACTTTTAACCAAGTAAAGATACCAAGTAGAAAAAATCTACTATATCCAAAAGAAAAGTAAAAGAAACTGGTTTACAACAGAATAACAATACTCAAATCAATTATTCAAAAGAAATTCTGCCAAGAAGAGTAAAGAGAATAAAAGAGGAAAGTAAAGTTAAACTGGAAATAAACCAAGAGTAAGAGAAATTCCAAGGATGAAGGTAAATAGAAAAGTTGAAAGACAGGAAACGAAGTTGGAAGGCAAAGAAAAGGAAAGTAAGTCGATAAAGGTTCGTTGGAGCTTCATTATTTTAGTGCGGCCCTACCAAGGAGCCGCTTTTTAGCTAGGAGTGAAGTTGTATGCATGACTTGGTAATAAAGAGGATCTATGAAAAGGCCGAACCGGGCGACGGCTATCGCATTCTGGTCGATCGTATCTGGCCGCGGGGCATCAGCAAGGAAGAGGCCAGGTTGGATTTCTGGGCTCGGGACATGGCGCCTTCAGCTGACGTGCGCAAGGCCTTTGGCCATGATCCGGCTAAAATGGATGTATTCAGCCAACAGTACTTGGCCGAGCTGGACCAGAATCCAGCCGCGGCCGAATACCTGCAAATTGTGGCCGACGAACTTGGCCACGGCCAGGTCACCTTGCTTTATAGCGCCAAAGACCAGAAACACAATCAGGCTGAGGTTCTGATAGATTGGACCGAAAAGAAATTGCAGCGTCAATAAGGCTCATAAAAAAGGCCCTTCCGTAAAAACTAATGGAAATGTTTTATGCGGAGGTTATAGTTATGGCTGAAGACCCCAAGGTTAAGCAAGATGTCAACAAAGACCGGGATGTAAACCGAGTACATGATCGATGTCGATGAAAATCTGGAGTTGGATCCCCTGTATATCCCGCTCCTACCCGGCAAACGGGGCAAGTGGCAGCACCCGTAATCGCAATGCGGACCGCAAGCGGGCAGGATTGAACGCAGGAAGAACAGAGGAACGGGGGACGGTACCGAACCTTCCCCCGTTCCTCTGTTGATGCTGTAGTGATTAGTCAGGTCTACTCGGGCAGTTTGGGCTGATACCAATAGAACCAGCAGGCTGGAGTCACCCCGCTATGGGCTATTGCCAGAAGAAAGGTCGAAACAAAGCCCAATAGTTTGATCTTGCGCATCTCTTGCCACCTCCTGTAATAATTTATCTTTTTATGTAAATTACAGGACAAGGAGGCTTTTGGCAATTAAATCAGGCTGAATGGCACAAATTAGGATACGAATGGCACCGAGACAGATTTTTCTGGTTCACTATTTGCCCAGCAGTTTTTTAAACTGCTGGGCGCAGTTGCGGCTTAAAGGTACGTTTTCACCCGAATACAGCTTGATGTTATAGGTATAACCTGATCGCTTGATTTCCCGGACTTTGTTTATATTGACCAGGTAACTGCGGTGGCTGGGGATGATGCCAAATCGTTGCAGGCGTTGGGCCCAATCGGCCAGATTGCCTTTAAGGAAGAGTTCACAGCGGATGGTTTTGATCAAAACATTGGTTCGCCAACTTTCGATGTACAAGATCTCGTCAGGATTTAGCAGATAGGTTCTCCCCTGACTCTGGACCGGGATGATTTCCGTTCCGCAGGTGGCTGCAGACGACCGGCCCTTCAAAGCAGAGCTGATCTTGGTGAGGGTTTTGCGGATCCGATCCTCATCGAAGGGCTTCAGGATGTAATCGAAACTGTAGACTTCAAAAGCCTCCAGGGCATAGTTGGGATAGGCGGTTGCAAAAATAACGATGAGATCACTGTACAGGTCGGTAAGGGTGCGTGCCACTTCCAGCCCGCTCATCCCCGGCATGTCAATATCCAGGAAGATCACCTGGGGTTTTTGTTTCCGGGTGAAACGAATCGCTTCTTCACCGCTGGTAACTACCGCCTGGACATTAATGCCGGGAATTTCCGAGATAATATGTTGTAAATATAGGCCAGTGGGCTGATCGTCATCTACTATAAGGACATCCATTTTCGAGCTCCCGTTACGGTATTCAGGGTCCCCCGCCTAAAACTCGGTCTACCCCGTGAATGAAACGATAGCCCCATGGCGTAACCGTAAAACTCTGCTCCAGCATGCCGATCAAAATGGGGAGAACCAGAATTTCAGCCGGCGGTATCGTCATCATTGTAACCATTAATACGAAATAGAGCCCGACGATGATAAGGGCCCATTTTCTAAAACGGGTCTTTTCTTCGAAGGTATTGATAGGTTTGTTGGCGGTGTCGCCGGGAGCGTAAAGGTATAAAAGGCCTGCGCTGATCACGGTACCGGTGCAAACGATAAGCAGTAGATCGAGGCGGCCCAGCAGGGGATATAAGAGGTGGGCAATACCGCCCAGGACCAAAAAACAAGTGACCCCGCCGATGAGACACCGGTAGTAGGCGGTGCAGTGTTCGCCGCCCGAAGCCAAACGGAGAAATCCGGCCGTCAAGGTCACAGTCAGAACTTCCGGCAGTATACCTAATAGCAGGGAGATGATTACGACCAGGATCAGCTTGATCAGTTCGCCCAGGAATAGTTCCATCCCGAAGGCCATGCGGTTTTCCTGGATACGGTCGGTATTGAGCTCCCGGGCCAGATAGGCCGCGCAGCGTACCGACAATTCGTGAATGCTCATGCAATTTCTCCCCCTCGCTCTGTTTTGGGTAATCCGACCGTGACCCGGGTTCCGTGGCAGGGATGACTGCTGACCACGGTAAAACCATGATAGTCTTCGGATATCTTCTTGATGGAGGCCAAGCCCAGGCCCCGATGGGTATCCCCTGGTTTGGTGGAATAACCGGGGGTGAAGATACAGGCTCGCTGGTCAGGAGATATGAAGCCGGGATTGCGGGTTTGGATCACAAAGAAACGGCTGTTTTCGAAGAGCTTGAGCTGCACCTGGCGTTCCGCCGACGGCAGGTTTTCCACCGCTTCCAGGGCATTGTTGATCAGGTTGCCGGTGATGGTTACCAAATCGAAAGTCCTGATGGTTAAGCCGGATAAATCCGAGTTTACCGAGATTTTAAAGGAAATGTTATTGTGTGCCGCATAGCCGGACTTGGCCAACAACAGGGCGCTCAACTCCGGTACCGCGACTCTCATGGCCTCGCCGCTGAACTGTAATTCGGTATAAAGTTCGGTGATAAAGGCTTGTGCTTCTTCATGCATGTCCAGTTGAATCAAGCCGTAAACCGTCTGCAGATGATTGACGAAGTCGTGGCGCTGGGGCCTGATGACCTGGTGCATTTCCCACAGTTTTTCATTCTGGTAATTTTGCGATTCCACCAGGCGGTTTTGTTCCGATATTAGCAGCAACCTATTGGTAAGCACCAGTAATAGCGATATGGGCACCAGTATTATGAACAAAAAGGTGTATACAATAAAGGTGCTGTCCAGGGATACAAAGCCGTCAAGAAAGTATTGATAGTAGAAACCCAGGACCACCAGCACCACTGCCAAACCTAACAAGCCAATGATTATACTAGATAAACTGCTCTTCTTCACTGTCCAACATCTTCTCTCCAAACGCTTCCCGTATATCATAGACTACGACGTTGTATCTGATCAGGGCTATGATTATTAAACCCATGAGCATAAAATTCGGCAAGGGGTATAATGTTCTCCAGAGAGGGTTGGCCAGAGCCTGCTGCACGGATATGCCGGTTAGAGCAGTGATCGATATATTATAAATTGTTTCTGACACACCGAGCGAAATCAGCCCCAGAAATGACGCCGCCGTCGCATATGTTAACGGCAGCGAGCAAAAATAAGCCAGCAGGCCAATCAGTATCGGCAATTGCAGGAATACGTTGATTCCGGGCGTTAACGGCAGAATCCGGACAAAATAGCTGGCCAGGGATGTAAGTGCAGCCACCAGCAGCACCCTTTGCCATGGGAGTTTTAACCCAATCAGGAGTGCACCCAAGCATATCAGAATAACGGTTTCCGGTATGGCATGCAGAAATACTAGATATAAAGGCATTGTTATCATTTCTTAAACTCAGTCCCCAATACCGCAATGCTTGTCCGAAATCATATCAAGTATAACATTTATCCCTGTCGAAATATGATGAATAGGAGGAATAGTCTAATTGACAGGAGCTCTAGGTGGTTAAAAGGGACTCTTTCGAGACGTCCTCTTGGAATATGTAAATGGAACAGCAATGTTGTCCTTACGGTGTGTTGGTGATCGCGGCAATCGTTCGAAACGTAACAAAAAGCCAGTGTTCCGTTGAACCGGAGCACTGGCCTTTATGGAGGATCGCGTCGGTAGCGATGCCGCCGACGCATTGCCTATCGTTGCTGGTCCGATTTGTAGCCGGTTACATATCGATGTAGCAGCAGTCGATTTCGGGTTCCTTGATCAGGAATCCGATGGAATAGGTATAAGCGCGCTGGTAGAAGGGCCCTTTTAGATGCTGCTCGTAGAGTTCTTTGCTTTCCCATTGGCTGATCATGTACCATATGTTTTCGTTCTTGATAACCCGCCCCACATGGTACATGATGCAGCCAGGTTCTTTCCGGTATTCTTCTATGAGTTCTGCCCAGCCTTCCATAAACACTGCGTTTTTACCAGGTTTTAGAGTCAGTTTAGCCACCACAAAAATCATTTGGGTCACTTCCTTTCATATTTGGTGTTGATTCAATTATAGCAGGGAAATGGGGCTGCATGTTACTGTGTGGAGGTTGCCAATGTATACAGAAAATTCATTGGTGATATGGTTACAGTAGGTTTACAATATGGAGAGCGCTGGTAGGGATCTCGCCCAATACGGTTCGGAGGTCTGGCTGGCATATGAACGTTAATCTGGAGGAGGAAAACACGCATGTTTAACGTAGGACCGTGGGAGCTTTTGTTGGTTTTAGGGATAGCCCTGGTAATATTCGGACCCGGCAAATTGCCTCAGTTAGGGGAATCACTGGGGAAAGCTATCACCGGCTTTAAAAAGGCCCGGGCCGGGGAAGAGGAAGAGGTCAAGGCGGTTAAATAATCCCCAAACATTGGTGAGCAGAGGAAAGAGCCGGGTGGAATGCCCGGCTCTTTTACTGGATAGGGGGAAAGACCATATCTTGGAGAACCGGGTATAAAAGACTTAGGGGTAAGACAATATGAACGCCAGAGCCTTTACATCGGTAGGTTTTGCATATGTAAGGCCAGGGTATTCTTGCACAGTATCTTTAGTTCAGCTATCTCTTTCTTGAAACTGCCTTCGTAATCGTCGGGTATTTTGCGGCAATAGTAATCGGCCATGACTGCGGCCCAATAGGGGTCAGTCGCAGCTGGATTCTGGGACTCCTGGTATTGTTCCTGAGCCTCGATATAATAGCCAAGTTCTTCAGAATCCCGGTATTTGAGGACCGATGGGTAAACCAGGGCCAGGCGGGCATCGGTCCAATTCTGCTGTTGGAGCATCTGGATCCCTCTATGGTAATAGGCCTCCACCGTCTCCCGGTCATCACGGGTCTGACAATGAGCGTCAGCGTCGGCGGGGTCCACCGCCGCATGAGTCTCGCCTGGTTGCCCCGCTTCGGAAGAGTCCACCGCCGCATGAGTCTCGCTTGGTGGTCCCGCTTCGGAGGAGTCCACCGCCGCATGAGTCTCACCTGGTTGCCCCGCTTCGGAAGAGTCCATTGCCGCAAAAGTCTCTGCTGGTTGGTCTGCTTCGGCTGTTTTTGCCTCATCATGGGTGTCTGAGCTTTGAACGGTTTCACTCGAGCTCCCTGTATCAGATGTTCCTATATGGTCGATAGCGTCGGCCGTGGCTGCCGTATCGTGGATTGCCCCCAAGTATTTATCCTCAGATTTTTCCGCATCATCGTGAGCAACTGTCAGGTGACTTATTTCTGCTCCCTCCGCTTCATTGTGAGTGTTGTCATTGGGTTCTGCTTCGCTTGAGGCCGCCGCTTCACCAGAATCATCTTGCTTATGGGCTGAGTTGGTCCGGGAGCGGCGCACCAAGATTGCCCCTGCCAGTACCCCTACAAGCAAGAGCGGTACCAATATGTAACGCGTCAACTGGGGATTCAACAGATCAATAGCCAGAGGCTTATCATCTCCTGGTGATGGAGCAGACGGAGTGGCCGGGCTCGAGCCTGGAACTACCGGGAGATTCGGTGCCTGGCTGGAGGTTGGAGCAGTCTGAATGTTGATCTCCCGGGTTTCTGCATTCCATATCGCTGAAGCGCCAATGGCCTCAACAACAAATCGGAGTGGCGCCATGATTCTTCCATCGATGACTCGGGGAGGGGTATCCAGTTCCACCGCCTGGCCATTTACGGCAGCCGTGCTTTGACCAATGGTTATTTTAATCTCTTTGTCAGCCTCAGCGACGGTAACTGTCTGACTATCTTGGTCCCAATTTACCACGGCGTCCAGTTCCGTAAAGAATTCCCTCACCGGAACCAGGGTTCTTCCATGTTCATCGATGGCGGGGACGGCGATTGATAGCGGCCGCCCGTCCAGAACGATGGTCGGATAAGTATATTCTGCAGCGGTCCCCGGAGCCAAAGAGAATAATAAGGCGATCACGGCTAATAAGAGGATATTCAATTTCTTGATCATATTACACTCCTTCTGATCAAAACTGCTGGTTTCTGTCACATTTCTCTCATTCTATGTCAGTCTAACAAATAATCAGAGTTAAAGGGGAATTAACCAAAGGCGTTTTCTATAGAATACGGAAATTTCATGCCGGTTTGCGGCAGGTTGGCCGTTTTTCATCGAACGATTCCCGCCATGGTTTCTCCGTGGGCTGAACGGCGGCGTCAATCTGCGCCAACGGGTGAAGCGGGCTGGGGGGCGTATAGTTCTGGGTGAATACATCGTGGAACAGAACGGCGCCTGTTACGTGGTGCTCTATTGTGGGTCATTTTAGGAAACATTCAAGGAGGAACCGGCGGAGGTTTGGCGGTAGGATATTTCAAAGACGTTCCAACAGGGGATTCGGCATCATTTGGAATCCCTGGCGGCACGAACCAGATCGCCAAAAGTTTAGCTGGGCATCTGGCAGGAATCAAATAATAAGGTAAAGAAGATATATAGCCGATAGTCGTGTGTATGTAGCCGGGTAGATTCTTAATTGGCCAGCAACATTTTGTCGTCCGCCATGGCGAATCCGCTGGCCTTTTTAAACATCTCCATAAGGTCGGGTATGCTGGTGTTTTTACGCTGGGCATCGTTGAGATCGAGGATTATCCTGCCATCATTCATCATTATGGTGCGGGTGCCGATGCACAGGGCATCCTCCATATTATGAGTCACCATCAGGGTGGTCAGTTGGTATTTGCGGATGATCATATCCGTAAGTTCCACCACTTTTTCAGCGGTGTGGGGATCCAGAGAAGCGGTATGCTCATCCAACAGCAACAGTTTGGGCGTATTCAAAGTGGCCATGAGCAGAGTCAGGGCTTGGCGCTGGCCTCCCGACAACAAACCCACCCGGGTGGTGAGACGGTCCTCCAACCCTAACCCTAACAGACGCAAACGATCGCAGAAGAATTCGCGGTCCTTCCTTTTGACGCCCCGTTTCAGTATACGCCGCAACCCTCGTTTAGTGGCGATGGACAGGTTTTCTTCGATGGTCATGGATGCAGCCGTGCCCATCATGGGATCCTGGAACACCCGCCCGATATAGGAGGCACGCTTGTATTCGGGCAGTTGATTGACTTCTTCGGCGTCAATGTTTATGCTGCCGGTGTCCACCTTGTAAACCCCGGCGATGGCATTGAGCAGGGTCGATTTGCCGGCCCCGTTGCCGCCAATAACCGTAACCACTTCTCCCATCTGCAGCCGCAAATCAACTCCATCCAGAGCCTGGCGTTCATTGACCCCGCCCGGATTAAATGTCTTCGAAATCCCCTTCACTTGCAGCATGATCTAAGTCACCCTTTCAACGGTCTTGCCTGGTTTAAGCTTTTGGGTGATCATCGGCGAGGCCATCGCCGCGATAACCAGCAAAGCGGTAAAAAGCTTCAGGTCTGAGGTGGGCAGCCCCATCCTCATGACGCCCGCAATCACCTCGCGGTATATTATGGAACCGGCCAGGACCGCCACCAGGGTGCGAGCCAGGGTCCGGTTTCCGAACACCACCTCACCCATGATTACTGAAGCCAGTCCCACCACAATCATGCCGATGCCCATGCCCACATCGCTGTAAGCCTGGTACTGGGCCACCATTGCCCCGGACAGGGCTACCAAGCCATTGCCCAAGGCCAATCCCATCACCTTGGATGAATCGGTGTTAACTCCCATGCTGCGGCTCATCTGTTCGTTGTCGCCGGTAGCCCGCAGGGCCAGCCCCATCTCGGTCTGCAGAAATACATACAACAGGTAGGCGGCAGCGGCGGCCACCAATACTCCCAGCCCCAACACCGCCCAATCTGATGCCACCACTCTGGCAACGTCAGTATAGATGGTATCCAGGCGCAGCAGAGGCAACATGGCCTTGCCTCCCATAACCCGGAGATTGATGGAGTAGAGGCCGATCATCATCAGGATGCCGGCCAGCAGGGGGGCGATTCGCAATCGGGTATGAAGAATACCGGTTACCAACCCCGCCCCTAAACCAAAAACCAACGCAAGCGCCGTTCCCAGCCACGGGTCCAGACCTTCCATTATAATGCGGGCGGCAATCGCTCCGCCCAGAGTGAAACTACCATCCACGGTCAGGTCAGGGAAGTCCAGAACCCGAAAGGTAATGTAGACCCCCAGCACCATGATCCCGTACAATAAGCCCTGTTCCAGAGCTCCAAACCATATACTCGATGTCAACCATATCACCTGTTACAATTCGTTTTTGTCTTTTATTACTTAACCAATTCGCCTGCAGTTTATTTGATGACCGTTTTGGCCCGGGCGGTGACTGCCTCCGGAACCGTGACTCCCATATTCTGGGCCGCCTTAAGATTCAGGACCAGATCCGAGCCTTGCTGCTGTTGAATCGCCATGTCCTGAGGTTTTTCTCCCTTGAGCACCCTTACAGCCATGTCGCCGGTCATGCGGCCCAGTTGGTAATAATCGATTCCCACCGTGGCCAGGCACCCGCTTTCGACCGTGTTGCTTTCCGCTCCAAACACTGGGATATCATTGTCCTCCCCGATCTTAACCACTGAGGCCAGTGCCGAGACCACCATGTTATCGGTAGGAACATAGATAGCATCGACCCGTCCTACCATGGATTGGGCCGCCTGCATCACTTCGCTGCTGGCCGTCACCGTCACCTTGACCATTTCCACTCCCAGACCGGGGGCGGCCTTGTCGGCGATATCGGCCTGCACCTGGGAATTTACTTCGCTGGAATTATAAATGATGCCTACCTTTTGGGCGGCAGGAATGATTTCCTTTATGAGCTTGAGCTGGTCCGCCACCGGATTCATGTCAGACGTACCGGTTACATTGGTATCAGGCTTTTCATTGCTTTTGACCAGTTTGGCGCTGACCGGGTCGGTGACCGCCGTTATTAAAATCGGGAGTTCAGTGGTGGCATTGGCCATGGCCACTGCCGCTGGTGTGGCGATTGCCAGTATCAGTTGGGGTTTATCCTGCACAAACTTTTGGGAAATAGTCTGCAAATTGGCCTGCTCCCCCTGGGCATTCTGGTAGTCGACTACCAGGTTCTCGTCCTGTTTGTAACCCTGGTCGGCCAGTGCGTCCAGGAATCCCTGCCGGGCAGTATCCAAGGCCGGATGCTGCACGATTTGAACAATGCCGATGTTGACCTTTTCCGCTTGCGGGGCCGTTTGGGGGGCCGGGGTTTCCGTCTGGGCGGCGCAGCCAGCCAGACCGATGACCAACAGCAAGGTAATTAGTGATGCCAGTATTCGTTTCAAATTCTACTCCTCCATCCAATTTCATTAATTCAGGCGGGGCAGAAAAACGAAAAAGCTCCCGGCAGGAGCACAAATTCAGTCCATATGTAGCCTGTCTTCCTACCGTACTGCATTCCCAAATTCAATTGCCAAGGGCTCTCTACCGTGATACTGTCCTACCTTGATTACAATATTAATACCCCGCGGCCTAAACGTCAATGTACAAATCTGTCTCCGAGTGGAATCACCGAAGGACCCGACTGACTTCTTCTGCCAATCAGAAGGGTGGTTTTGTTCTTCCCATCCCATCTTATGGGGCAGGCCACAATTATGGTAAAATCCAGTATAAGAGCGGAGAAGCGTCGGACTATATCCTTGATATAATTAATGAGTATCCACATAATAAATGTCAAAGAGCTGGTTAAAAAAAACCGCAGATGGTTACCCATAAAGGCTACCCGCCGGGTTCAGCCAATATAGCGGACAGGCGGGCATATAGTGGACCCAATGTCAAACAATAATCCGGGCTAATGCTTGGAACAACCATGCCGCCGTCTGCAAGAAAATATAAACCGGCCTTTAATAGCATACAGGGCAGCCGCAGCGGGACTGCTTAGGGGTAAAAATGTCGGGAAGAAGGGAGGTCCATGAACAAGAAAGAGACTATTAAGATAGCCGGCATGAGCTGTGCGGCTTGTGCGGCCCGGATCGAGAAGGGACTATTTAAGCTGCCGGGGGTGGATTCCGCCAATGTGAACCTGGCCATGGAACGAGCTACCATCGAATATGATGACCAGGCTGTTCAGCCGCGGCAATTTGACGATCTGATAACCAAATTGGGATTTGAAGTCATTCATGAAACAGCCCCGGCCGGGGGTGAAGCCGATCTCAAGATAACCGGAATGACTTGTGCGGCTTGCTCGGCTCGTATCGAGAAGAAGCTCAACTCTCTGGCGGGAGTGAAGTCGGCCCATGTCAACCTGACTACGGAACGGGCCCGGGTATCCTTTGAACCCGCCCAGATAAAGGTTGCCGATATAATCAGTACAATTCGTGAGCTGGGCTATACGGCGGATCCGCTTGAGGGTATCAGCCATGATCTGGAGAAGGAACAAAAAGAAAAAGAACTAAAAAATATGCGGATCGCATTGGCGGTTTCCGCTCTGTTGAGCCTGCCGCTGGTAGCGGCCATGGTCCTCAGTATACTCAAGGTTCATGGTCCGGTCCTGAATCTTTTACACAACCCATATGTTCAATTGGCGCTGACCACGCCGGTGCAGTTTATTATTGGTGCCCGTTTTTACAAGGGCTCCTACTATGCATTGCGGTCCGGCAGTGCCAATATGGATGTTCTTGTTGCCATGGGTACCTCGGCGGCCTATTTCTTCAGCCTTTATAACGTCTTCTTTCAGGATGTGGCGCCCGGGGTGATGAAGGACTTGTATTTCGAGGCAGCTGCTATCATCATCACCTTGATTCTGCTGGGCAAATACCTGGAGGCGGTGGCCAAAGGCCGGACCTCGGAAGCCATCAGGAAGCTGGCGGAGCTCCAGGCCAAGACCGCCCGGGTAATCAGGCAGGGCCAGGAAATGGATATTCCCATCGAAGCGGTAGAACTGGGGGACATAGTGGTGGTAAAGCCTGGCGAGAAGGTTCCGGTGGATGGCATGATAATAGAGGGTAATTCATCTCTGGATGAATCTATGCTGACCGGTGAGAGCCTGCCCGTAGATAAAAAGGCCGGAGATCTCGTGTTTGGGGCTACCATCAATAAATTTGGAGTATTTAAGCTGGCAGCGACCCGGATTGGCAGAGATACCGCCCTGGCGCAGATTATCAAAATGGTGGAGGATGCACAGGGTTCCAAGGCTCCCATCCAAAAAATAGCCGATCAGGTAGCCGGGGTGTTTGTGCCGGTGGTTTTGGTAATTGCCCTGGTTACCTTTGCGGTTTGGTCCCTCACCGGAGCTGGAATCAACAAATCGCTGATCAGCGCCGTGGCGGTGCTGGTGATAGCTTGTCCTTGCGCTCTGGGATTGGCGACCCCGACGGCCATCATGGTAGGCACCGGCAAGGGAGCCGAGAACGGAATACTCATTAAAGGCGGCGAATACCTGGAGATGGCCTATAAACTCGACACGGTAGTGCTGGACAAGACCGGCACCATCACCAAGGGGGAGCCCGAGGTTACCGACATAGTCAGTCTAGGGACGCTGGGCCGGGAAGAGATCATCAGGCTGGCGGCCCAAGCGGAAAAGGGCTCGGAACATCCGCTGGGGGCAGCTATTTATGAGAAAGGCCGGCAGATAGCCGGTTTGATCCCTGACCCGTCCGGCTTCGAAGCCATTCCCGGCCAAGGGGTCAAAGCCTTGATCGACGACCGGGAAATATATGTGGGTACCCGTAAACTTATGCAGGCCCAGGGTATCACCATGGATGGGGTTGAAGAGGCGGTGACTGCTTTGGAGGATCAGGGTAAGACCGCCATGCTCATGGCCATTGGGAATAAACTGGAGGCCATTCTGGCGGTAGCCGACACCCTGAAGGAAAGCTCCCGGGAGGCCATTTCTGACTTGCAGGCGATGGGGATCGATGTATATATGATCACCGGTGACAATCAGCGCACGGCTGATGCCATAGCCCGCCAGGTCGGCATCACGACGGTTTTGGCTGAGGTCCTTCCAGAAAACAAGGCTCGGGAAGTAGAAATACTAAAAAACCAGGGCAAACACGTAGCCATGGTCGGTGATGGAATCAATGACGCCCCCGCTCTGGCCACCGCGGATATCGGGATGGCTATGGGGACCGGTACCGATGTGGCCATGGAGGCCGCTGATATAACCCTGATGCGGGGCGACTTGCGGACCATACCAGCTGCTATCCGGCTCTCGCGCCAGACCATGAGGAAGATCAAGCAGAATCTGTTCTGGGCCTTTATCTACAATAGTATCGGTATTCCCTTTGCGGCCATGGGGCTGTTGAATCCCATCATCGCCGGGGCGGCCATGGCCTTCAGTTCAGTATCGGTGGTGACCAATTCCTTGAGCCTGAAAAGATATGACCCGGTGGCGGCCAAAGCGGACCGATAAGATTTCATCCCCTGGAGCTGCTTCCGGGATTCAGCAGCCAGATCTGCCAGGGTGTAAGAGTCGAGGACTCCTGCCACGTCATGCCGACATTTGGCCACAGTTTCCGGGTAACCTGATGATCGGCCCGGTTGCAGTCTTCAGGATTAACCTCACTGCCAAACTCCACCGGGATTATAGGGCTCCTCCCCAACCAGCATGTTCCGCCCGGGCAATAGCCCCCCCTTCACACCCCGGATGATATCACCGGCGGGTACCTTGTCCTCATCCCACCCCGGTATATAGCCACCTTGCACATCACGGACTCCTTTTGCCAATCCCGTCTTTTTCAAAGGCAGCGGGAGTTGTTCCCGGTAACACTCTGCCAGATCTTGGCGTTCGGGAATAGTTCCGGCAGAGCATTACCGAGCACCCCCAATTCAGCTATCGATTTGCTCGAAAATCGGAGCCCGGGCAGGGTGGCTGCCAAGTCTCTTACTATAACCATTGGTAATTTCAAATATTATAGTGGACGTGTTAATATAACCGGTGGAGCGGAGTCGAATCCCGTTCCCTTCAAGTCGGTCGAGATGAGCAATCCACGGATGGAGGTGATTATTGTTGATAACCATCGGCATTGATATTGGCTCCGTAGCTACCAAAGGGGTCTTGATTAAGAGAGAATCCAAATGGCAGACCATGATTCCCAGCGGTTGGAGTCCTCGGGATGCCGGCCGCCTGGCTATTGAGCAGGTGTTGAAATCAAGCTGCAGCGAGCTTAACCAAGTGGAAAAGATCATTGCAA
>JAAYJY010000135.1 GCA_012522705.1 Syntrophomonadaceae bacterium
ACTCATATGATTCTTTACTTCCAACCCCAAATCGTGCAGGGTCTCAACCATCTGCTTGCTGGGCATCCCCATCTCTTTAGCTAATTCATGAACTCTTACTTTGGCCATTGAACCACCCCCGTTGTTTTTACCTACATGTCGGCCGATTTGACTGCCTTTACGATGGCATCCGCCAAACCTGAATCATCTATCGTCAAAGCCACCCGAAAGGGTTTCCCTATGCTATGCCCCAATACGTGGCTGTCTCCCAATATAATATGGGGTACCTGATGCTTGTGGCTCGCCCGCACCAATACCTCTCTGGTATTCTCGGAAACATCTTCACTGATTATCAAAAGGCATGCCCGGCTTCCCTTGAGACTCCTCTGCACTGCCATCGTGCCGGAAGTAGCTTTCCCAGCTCGTTGGGCAATGCCGATGAGATCGTATGCCTTCCTCATCATGTCGCCCGCCTTTTTAACAAATTTGTAGTTTTTCCCGAATAGTCTCTATTATGTCACTTCCCACGTCCTGGTCAAGGGCCTTTTGCAGCCTTTTACCTTTGATCGCCAGGGTCAAGCAGTTCGAATCCCGGCACAGGTAGGCGCCCCGGCCCGCCCTTTTCCCAGTTTCGTCCAACTCGATCGTGCCTTGCGGGGTCCTTACCACCCTGATCAATTCCTTTTTATTCTTCATGACCCGGCAACCCACACACATCCGTTGCGGGATCTTGCGGACTCTAGGCATCGTACTCTAACTCCTCCTCAACTTGACTCTCACTCTTTATATCGATCTTCCACCCCGTCAGTTTGGCCGCCAAACGGGCGTTTTGGCCCTCCTTGCCTATGGCCAGGGAAAGCTGATAATCAGGGACGATGACCCGGGCCTTTTTGCTTTCCGGGTCCACATCGACGTATAAGACTTTGGAGGGACTCAAGGCATTGGCGATGAACTTTTCCGGGTCTTTATGGTATTTAATTATATCAATTTTCTCGCCGTTCAGTTCATTCACTATGTTTTGGACCCTTATTCCGCGAGGGCCTACGCAGGCTCCTACGGAGTCTATCTTTTCATCCGTTGAATATACTGATATCTTGGAACGAGCTCCTGCTTCCCGGGCAATGGTCTTGATTTCGACCAAGCCCTCATAAATTTCGGGTACCTCCAGCTCAAACAACCATTTCAAAAAATACGGATGAGTGCGGGAAACGAAGACGTTGGGGCCTTTGGAAGTGTTCTTGACTTCATAGATGTATCCCTTTATCCTTTGCCCAGCCTCGTAACGTTCCGAAAAGATCTGGTCGGAGGGCAACATGATCCCTTCGGTTCGTCCTAAATTGACGATAATGGTTTTAACTTCCATGCGTTGAATAATACCGGTGACTACCTCACCTTCACGCTCCGAGAACTCCTCAAATATCAGGCTCCGTTCTGCTTCCCGGAGCTTTTGTACCACCACCTGTTTGGCCGTCTGAGCGGCAATCCGGCCAAAATCCGATGGTGTGACCTCGACGTTGATAACATCGTCAACAGTCACAGTAGGATCTAGTTCCGCGGCCTCGTCCAATGATATCTCCAAACATGTATCCTTCACGTCGTTGGAAACCCTTTTTTCAGCAAAAACCTGCACATCGCCAGTGATCTGGTTCAATTCCACACTTACATTCTGTGAAGTCCCGAAATTCTTTTTGTAAGCGGTGTTCAGGGCTGATTTGATCGCTTCTATCAACGCCTCTTGAGGTATTCCCCGTTCCTTTTCCAGCTCACGCAGGGCTAGGATCAGCTCTTGCGACATTGTACTTCCTCCTTATATCTCCGGATGCAGTCGGACCAGGGTAACGATCTCCCGGTCGAGACTCAATATCTGGCCTTCCGTCTCAATCTTCAATACGCCGGCATCCACCTCACCAAGAAAGCCGATAAATTTCTTTTTCCCGTCAACCCCTTGATTGGTCTTGACCAACACCCGCGAACCTCTATATCTATCAAACTCTTTTTCTTGCTTTAGAATCCGGTCGATACCAGGAGATGACACCTCCAAATAATCATAGTCCACTTGGAGTTCGTCATCCAGATAATCCTTTACCGCCCTGGTGGCTGTAACACAGGTATCAGTATCTACTCCGGCGGCGGTATCGACGTAAATCCTTAACACCAGACCGTTGGACTCGCGTCGATACTCAATGTCATACAGTTCTATCCCCTGCCTTGCCAACTTGTCATAGAGCGCGGCGGCCACTTGTGGCGTAATAACCCTCTTGTGAGACATATCCTAAAGCCCCCATTAGCCTCATTTTCTCACAATTACATAGAAAGAGTGGGTCGGTTACCCACTCTTTCTAATAAATTATTAGCAAGAATTATAGTAAAAGTATAACACAATGGGGTTTTATTATTCAAGTTCCTGCGCATCATTGCTTAATTTGGAACCTTAGGCGAACAGGCTCATCTGGTTTTTTTCCGGCAGGCCGGCAAAGCAATTCTCCTTACGCAGCGCATCCATGCCACTTTTATTCAGATGGGTACGCACCTGGAAATCCTCGATGGACAGATACTTGCCCTCCTGGCGGCTGCTTATTATCCCCTGGGCGGCCGCCAACCCTATATTAGGC
>JAAYJY010000136.1 GCA_012522705.1 Syntrophomonadaceae bacterium
GGCTTCCACGCTGTCGCTTAACGTCCGCCGTCTATATATGTATAGTTGGAAACGGCTTTTTTCAGTGGCTTCGGGCAGTTTTTCCGAAACCATCCTTGGCACATGGCGGGAATAATTTACGGGAAGCCTGTCCCCAAGTTATTGCACCTCAAGCAGACCTTCCGCCAGAGATGACCAAAATATAAATAATTTGTATTTGGCGCGGTGAGGCGCCATTTTTATTGGTCCGGTGGACCATAAGCGCGCTGTCGGCCGGGGACATCTGAAGTAATCGACTTCATGCCGGCTCGCTTGAAGCTGTACTGGGGACGGCCGGTTCTGTTGACACCATTCAGCTTTGCTAAAGACATCGGGTTGCCAGCCGGTGGCGCTGGTGCTTAACTGGCTGACCTTCATTACGCCGTTAACGCGAGGACAGGACAATCCCAAGCCGGCTGACTTAGAGGAACAACCTGCGACCAGCAAGTTGAGAATTACCGCCTTACAGCCATCTCTCCGCCAAATTGATTACATAGAAACGGCAGGTTTTTCAGATAATATTTGAAAAGGAAGAAGGAGATGGTGAGTTGGACCAGCAGTTGACTAGCGGCACCACCAACATACAGGAGCTGCCGGCAGAGCACAACGCCCGTTTGACCGGGGGAGAGGTGGCCTGTTTGTGGACCACATTTCAGCAATATTCCTTAATGAGCTGTGTGTTTAGCCATTTTGAAAGAACGGTGCAGGATCAGGCTGCCAGGGACATCTTTGCCGATCTGCTGCCTCAGACCAATAGCCGGGTCAAGTTTGCGGCCGACACTTTCCAGAAGGAGGGCATCCCCATACCGATGGGCTTCACCCAGCAGGACGTGAACCTGAGCGTTCCTGCGCTGTATTCGGACATTTTCTCGCTTAATTTCTTATGGAATCTGATGCAGCTGAGCTTGACTCTGAATGTTCTCAGTCTCAGCATGGCCGCTCGGCCGGATATACGTGACTTCTATGCCCGAGTAATAAAGTACATTGTAGAAGTCAACACCCGGATAACGGATTTGATGCTGGCCAAAGGGGTTTTGCCGCGGTCGCCCAGTCTAAGTATGGCCCTGGAGATCGAGCGGATCCACAAACCCAGCTTCCTGGCTGGCATAGTGGGGGAGAAGCGCCCCCTGCTGGTCGCCGAGGTGGCTCACCTGCATCTAAACGCCCTCCGCAACGAGGTGGGCAAAGCCGTGCTGTTGGGATTCCGGCAGGTGGCACGCAACCCCGAGGTCAGGGATTACTTTCAAAAAGGGATACAGCTGGCCGACACCATCGTGGGGGAACTGCAACAAGTGGCCGGGGACGAGCATGTTTACATGAACCTGGTCCGCGACGAGGACATAACCGCCTCCACCGAAGCGCCGTTTTCGGACCGGCTGATGATTTACATGGTGACCCTTCTGAACAGCATCGGAATCGGTATGAAGGGGGTGTCGATGGGGGTCAGCATGCGCCGGGACCTGATTGCCATGTATGCCAAACACATGGTCCAGATCGGGGACTATGCCACGGACGGGCTCCATATCATGATGGCCAACGACTGGCTGGAGGAACCGCCCCAGATCCTGGATCGGGAAAAGCTGGCGGTCTACAAACACTAGAATAACGTAAGGCCACTTTGTAGCCGACATCTTTCAGCAAGAGGGCATCCCCTGACGCGCCGTTTTCGGACCGGTTGGTGATGGCAATGGTCCAAATCCTGAACAGCGTCGGTATCGGGGTCATGGGGGCATCCATGGGCGTCAGTCCGCGCCACGATCTGACCGCGATGTATGTCAAATTCATGGCTGAGATCGGCGCTTACGCTGAAGAGGGCGCCAAAATAATGATGGCCAATGATTGGCTGGAAGAACCGCCCCAGGTCCTGGACCGGGAGAAACTGGCCAGGCACAAGCACTAAGCGTTTTGAATCGCCCCGTTGGCACTTTTAAAAGCAGCAGGAGCGAGGCTGGCGGAATATTCTGAGCCCGCGCCTGATTTGGGCGGGCGTGAAACCCAGCTGGTCGGCCACCGCGATGGCGAAGAGGGCGTTGTAGACTTGGCGATCGCCGGCAAAATTGACAAGAAATATCTCCTCGCGGCCATGCAGCTCCACGAAGAATTCCCAGGCCCGCCGGGTGCCGCCCACATTGAAAGCCATGAAATCGGCCTCATTTATTAAACCAATCGTCACTGTCCGGCCCCCAGATTTCTCCCGCCGGCGCCGCGAACCAGAGCCGTCCGCATTGACGAACAAGGTCCGGGACCGGCTCGACTTCATGATCAAACCCAAGTCAGGTTGCCGGATCGGCCACCCCCGCCGCAACCTTCCCCGACCGGGCCGGACAAACTGGAAGAACAGCCGGCTGCGGATTGGAGAGACCCGTTTACCAGGTCGTCCAGTCCTGAGAATCGATTCAATCATGCCCCTGATGATGGCCGGGTCCGGGCAACGCTTCACCCTTCGCCGTCTGGCAGACCTCACGTTGGGATTACTCTAACCATTCACACCCCTAATAAGAAGAGTTTCTACTGCATTCTATTCAGAATACCGACGGAGTGTGTTCAATAAGGGGGAATTCCGGGATAGTGCAATCCGATGAATTGGGGCCTGGTCCCCGTAAGCTATTTGCGGCAGGTTTATTTTGCGGGTACGGGTAGAGGCTGGCCCCGGCCCATGTTTTTCCCATTTGTACGTTAAATGTCTACAAAAGAATAAACTGTGACCGTTGCCATTCCTTTTGAATACTATACAGTAGACTTCATCAAAAGGAGGGTAGACAGATGAGTAAGTGCAGAACAAGGGTCAAACGGCATTTGAAAAGCCGGCCCCGGCCCCGGCGCCGTTGCGGTTGGTATGATGTAGGATGGACCGGGCCGCTGGTGTTGGTCTGCTCCGACCCCAGTGACGGTGCAACCGGGGTGGACCGGGATGTCACAGTCAAATTGGTATTTGGCCGGGAAGCCCGGAGCCGCCGCCATTTCTGGGATGATCACAATTGCGATTGGGACCATGATTTTCATGACAATGATGACAACAATGTACACCAAGTGATAGAGTCTATCGACATGTGGCAGGGGTTCGCCCGGGTGGACGTGAATGTCAGGAGACTGACCACGGCCAGGACGAAATACTGGGACAGGTCAGACAAAGCCTGGCGCCGGGACCAATGGGTAAAAGGCGGCAAACACGTGAATGACCGCCGCTGGGACAGAGATGGCTGCTGGGACGGACATGACAAATGGGACAGATGCGACCGGGATGACCGCTGGGGCAGAGGTGGCCGACTGGGGCGGGCAGTATTCCTGGTCGAACCGGTGTCACGTCTCCGCGCCGACACGGAATACAAGGTACGGGTAAAATACCTGGATATCAGCAAGGACGGATGCCGCAAGCGCAAGAGCGCGGACATGATCGTTTTCGAGACGGGCAAAAGCTAGAGGTTGAAGACTTGCCATAAATAAGTGTTCAAGACGGGCCATATATGGAAGAATGGAGCAGGGGGGCGATAGGTCCCCCTGTTTTTGGCGTCCTATCGGCGCCAAGGAGGATGGATCCTTCGCTGCGTTCTGAATGGCTGGCTGCGCTCTGGAGGACAGATCAGGGGTAGTATCATTGGTATTTTTACATTATGCCGATCCCACGCGGAACCTTATCATTTCCTGCGTTTTGAACTATACGGGATTTCCGAATAGTTGCCTGTTGCTCAAATTTTCGCCTCTTCAAAATGCGTGCTTATTTGTATCTATATGAAGCTTAGCATAGGACTTGTTCGCCGACCTGCTGATCACGAATGAGTTTGCGCCTCAAAATATTTGTCGAGAGCCAACGTTCAAAATCGTATTCTAAGCCGCAATATTCCTACTGTTTTGGTCCTTCGGAGTACATATCCAATCTTTTTATTGCCTTATACTTGCACCATTTCACACAGTCTCCGCATTTTATGCACTTTTGTTCATTTATCACATACGCTTTCCCACGTTCTCCGCTGATCGCCCCGGCCTTGCAAGCTTTTTTACATTTGTCGCAGCTCCGGCATTCTTCAGCGTTAATTTGATACCGATAGGGAGCTGTGACTGGATTCTTTAACGGCTTCCCATCTGTATTCTTTTTGAGACAAGACAGTATACCCTTTAGCATTCAGCGCCTTCCTTCTTTAAGCAATCTCTATATAACCCCACACATGTGGATGAATGAAATAGAATTATTTTTCTTTTTCAAGCTTATCAGTCGATTTACCGTATAAAAGATCATTAATTTCTGTAAAAAACCGTAGTATTGCAACTTTTTCATCGTCGCTGTAGTGTTCGAAAAAGGCCATCCACTCTTGTCTGACTTTGTTATGGATCTTTTTATGCGCGTCATATACAGACTGTCCACCCTCAGTCAGCCGAAAATATATCTCTTTCTTGTTGTCCGGGTCCTGGTAACGCTCTATTAAGCCCTTACTTAGTAACCTTTTGCTGATTTTACTTATGCCTGCCCGTGTCAGGCCCATGTGTTCTGAAATCTTTGTTACATTCGGATGGTCAGTCATGCCAATACAGTCAATACAGTGTACTTCCGTAAGGCCGATCTCGTCCAACAGGCCATCTTGTTTATGCTGAAATGCGTCCGAGTGCTCCTGTATTCTTATAAAAATGTCTAAAATCTTCTGCGCTTCATTCATACGATCGCCCCTTCGGTTTTGTCAACTAGTTAACAAAGTTAATTTATCACGTCTTTGTTAACTCGTCAACAAAAATATTTTTGCGCAAATACCAGGTAGCATAGCAGCCTTTTCCGCTTGGCGGTACAATTCAGCAAATGCTTACCATACCGCCGTATAATTGGAGAAATACAGCAGGGGCCAACCCTGGTGCCGCCTACATAACCCTCAAAGTGCAGATGCGGACCTGTAGACATTCCCGTACTGCCTACGAAACCAATGGTTTGGCCCTGCATCACCGTCTGCCCGACACCGGTGCGCATTTGGTTCAGGTGGGCGTAAAGGGTCATGTTGACGTGGCCGATAATGATATTGTTCCCGTAGCCACCCGCGTCGTAAGATGCGGTTGTGACCACGCCTTCCGCGGCAGCAGTACCGCCGCTCCGTATCCCGCCCCGATGTCGATCCCGGTATGGGTTTTATAAATGTCCAGAATGGGATGCAGCCTGGTGCCAAAAAAGGAAGTTACATAGCCGCTGGCGGCGCTGGGACAGCAAATATATGCCCATGCAACATGCGATACACAACAGCTGGCAGTAGGGAGCCTAGGAAAACCTATCCCCAGTCAGGTAAACACATCTGACGGTCTTGATACTGATTCGGGACAGCGTGCAGACTGACTTTTTCAGCCCCTCAATTCATGAGGGGCGGCCCTTTCAATAGAGCAAAAACTACCGGTAGAAATATTTGTGTCAGAAATGTGCCAAACCAAAAAAAAAGATTAAAACGGACAAAAAACAAAACCGCGCCAATCTGCGCGGTTACTTGTTTTTTATGGAGCCGATGGGCGGATTTGAACCGCCGACCGGCTGCTTACGAATCAGTTGCTCTGCCAAACCCGCATATCATTGCCAAATGATCAATTCCTGCAGGCCGCCATAGTATATGTAGAAACCAGTCCCTCCCACCTCCCGGAGAGGCCGAGGGGTCTTCATTTCATTGGGGGTACAGGCGCGGTATAGTTCCACCCCCGCGAAACAGCATAGTTCCCCCTTGCTGCGGGCATTGTCCAGGGCATGCTGGACCGAGTCGCGCTGGACCAACTGGGCATGTCCCGGAAACATGGCGGTCCTGACTATCACGTTGATGGTCTGCCCGTCTTTGACCGCACGGATCTGGGGGTCGGTGTTCAACAAATTGCACACCTTGAAATCCTGGTAGCCGTCTTGCTCCATGTGTTCGACCACGACCTCGATGCCGAAATCGTGCACCTCCTGGGGACTTATCAATGGTTTCCCTCCCGGTTTCACAGATGCGGGACCTTTGCGTTCGTCGCCCAGCACAATCCCAACTCCTTTCGGCAAATCTGCAGCTCAAGGCGCTCACGGGAATTCCTGGCGACCTGAAGATCTGGCTGCGAAAATACTATGTAGACCTACATATATATTTACGAAATCCAAGCGACGGATTGGGATGGACAGAGGCGCGGGGTGACGAAAGACCTTTGCCGGTGGATATGATATATAGATACGGATTCTACAGAGACGAACGGTCCGAGCCCTTTGTGCAGGTTCTAATGGGCGAAGGCAAGGAGTATGGGGGGTGAGTCACACTGAGCGCGGGCGTTAGCGCAACCCCCCAGCGACTATAGGCGCCAACAATAAGGATAAATTTTGACGGGATCCTTCGTCGCATTCGGCTCCTCAGGATGACAAAAGCCCGTGTTTTCTCAGAGGTTTTGGTCAGTCCTTTTAGGAAGCGGCGCAGCAGGTAAGGGGGATGGCACTTTAAACCTCCCGTGGGAAGCAATAGTACCATCCCCCTGCTCCAAAGCGCTTTTCTCCTACGGGACGGTGAGCAGGGTCAGGACCTTGCCCATCTGGGGATTGTAAATGGATTCCTCCACTACATAGGCGCCGGGTTGGCCTTTCTGGAACCAGACACTCTCCTCCAGCTTGGCGGTGCGGATCTCCTTCTCCTTGGGCGGCTTCTTCAGGAAACTGGCCGCCAGGCTGCGGGGGTCCACGTCCTCGCGGATAGGCCGGCTGCCCTGGAAGGTTTTGATGATATTTTGGCCATCACTTTGGATGACCGCGAATTTGTCGGGGTTGATGTCGACCAGCGAATTGGCCAGGGCAAACACCGAGACGTCATATTTCTTGGCCGCCAGGGTATGGAGCGAATCAAGGGAGACGTCGGCGTCAGACAGATCATCGGTCAGCACCTCCCGCGGCATCAGCAGGCAGGCGGCGAACTGCAGGGCTTCCATCTCCAAAGAATCCTCAACGGCAAAAGAAGATTCCTCCCGCACCCGGTAAAGGCTGTCGGTATGCCAGGGTATGGCCAGGTGGCCCAGCAGGGTGGCGATGGTGAAACGCATCCGCTGCGGTCCGCCCTGCTCCGGATCCACTATTATCAGGTTCTCCCGGCCCTTCATCAGCATCCCCTCGCAGTCGGCCAGGGGCGCCTCCACCCGGCGCACATTGAGGTACTCCAACACCTGGTCCAGATCCACCGGCAACTGGCCCCGGCTGATACTTCTGAAAACATGTTCCGCGTAAGAACGGGCGTCGGTAAAATAGGGCAGGGTGGTCTTGGAGACGCTCTCCCTGGTCAGCATCACCGCGTAATCCAGCAGCAGTTCCCGTTTGTCAAAGGGCAGCATGCCGGCGATATGGGCGATCAGGCGGCTGAGGGAGTCCCCCACGTCCTCCCGCACGGCGGCCTCCTGGCCGACCAACAGGTAATCGCCGGGCACCCCCAGGGCGTTGGACAGCTTGACCAGCGACTCGAAGTTAGGGGAGCGTACCCCCGACTCATATTGGGATATGGCAGGTGGTTTCAGCCCCGCCTTCTCGGCCAGCATGGCCTGGCTCATGTTGCGCTCCTTGCGTAGTTTCTGGATACGTTTGCTGACACTCATTCTTCTCATCTCTTTTCATCCGAAGTTTGTTAACAAAATTATAACACTTCATCGCTTCTATTGACAAATATGCGTAACGCATGTTAACCTGACTCTAACAGGGCCGGAGGTGGTGGCCAGATGTTTTTCAAAGTCGTCGTCGCTGACCGGTATCTCTGTTTTCGACGCAAAGTAGAGATTACCCGCTATTTTTAAGCCGACAATGCTTTGGCAGCATGGGATTCAGCCATGAACATGCCCCGCGCCAGGAAAGGGCAGGGGAGCCGCTGCGTCAGGATGGCAGCAGATTTAGGTCCCCCGGAGTACCTGCACGGCAAGGCGGAGGAAGCCGATGATCCCTGGCTGCAGATCCTCCGTTCCCGCAAGAAGCTTGGGCTGGCCTGCTGACACGTCGATACGCCCCCTAGAGACAACAGAAACGAAACCAATTTGGCTCAACCCAGCCGCCGGCGCCCGGCACTCGGTTCTCGGAACCAGGTCTGACGGAACTGCCGCGAGGGTTTTGCAGAAGGTGGGCCAAGATTCTATCGACCGGGGGCACCTCTCCGGAGTAGGGGATGCCGGCAAATGCGGCTGCTCCACCCTGCCCGCCCAGTTGGTCCCAATGGCCAACCGCATATTTCGGGTTAAGACAAAATCCATAACCCAGGCCTCTGCGGATTTCCGGGCGGTCTTTTTTCTTGCCCCGATATCCCTGGCTTTCGCTTGACTGCGGTAATAACTTGGGGACAGTCCCCAAGTTATTGGTCCCGGAAATCACCTCCACTGCCGCTCTGGACGGCCTTCCAGCGATTCCAAAAGAAGATGAGATTTGCCGGCTTTTCATTAACCTTTTGGGATTATTTCGCATATAGTAGAGCAGTTTAACCATCTTTTCATCTTTTCGCGAAAGGAGTTGAATATTTTGCCAGCAGGAGACCGTCCCTTGAATTTTGTCGGCTCTTCCCCCCGCAACGGGGCCACTGGGGTATCCCAGAATCCGCGGATAAGAACCACCTTCAGCCTCAATGTGGCAGCCGAATTGGCTCACAACCGCACCCAGATCAGGCTCTTCCGGGGCACTAGCAGCGTGGGCATTCGTGTCACTGCCTCCAGTGTTTTTTCAGATCGGCGCAATCTTTTTATCACTCCGACCAGCAACCTGATGTCCGACACCGACTACAGGTTGGTCCTTTTACCCGGTTTGCGGGCCAACAACGGTAATACCCTGGGAGAAACCGTGACCATCAGATTCAGGACCGGAAGAGTAAGAAGGAGAAGGCCAAGACCAAGGCCCCAGATCCCCCAGGAATAGCTGCGAATCAGGGCGAGGGCTTAGGTCCAGGAAATCATCGGGAGCGCCCGGCCAAGGGCTGTGTTTCGCGGAACACGGCCCTTGGTTTGTGGTGCGTCCGGCATGGACGGGGTCTAACAGCAAGGGTGTCCCCGGCGACGAGGAATCCGAAGGAAGCCGGCGGCAAACTTCTGATCTGACGGACAGAAATCACATTGGGCGCTTCAAGCTGGGGAAGGCACCCCTGCTTCCGACACCACAACTATTGGAGGGGGAACAGGATGAAAATGAGGGATGAGTACGCGGACTGGGCCGTCAGTTATGGAAAAGCCGGGGCATTGACCACCATTTATCCCACTGAGAAAGCTTTCTTGCGGAAAGTGTTCGATAAATACCGGGTGCAGAGCGTCCTGGACTGTGCCTGCGGCACCGGGCCCCACCTGCGCCTGCTGGCCCAAATGGAGGTGGACGTTTATGGCAGTGACTATTCGGAGCCGATGCTCAAGGCGGGCCGGGGCCAATTGGCCGGCAGCATCATCAAGGCCGTCACCCGGCAGGCCGATTACCGCTGCCTGGAACAGGCCTGGAGCCGCCATTTCGATGCCATCCTGTGTATGAACCAGTCTATCGCCCATATGCACACCCGGGAGGATCTGCTCACCGCCTTCCGCTCCATGCACGACCGCCTCCAAGACCACGGAATCCTGATCATGACCTCGGGCACCACGCATCTCACCCTGAAGGAAGGGCGGCGCTTTGACCTGGTGGCCAACGACCGCGATTTCACCAGGGTCTTCGTGCGTGACCGGGAGGATGGTTTCCAGACCTACCATTACCTCGACATCTATCACAGTGCCCGCCGGGACGAATTGGTGACCCACAGTGTGCGCCTGCGCATCATCCTGGACGACGAATACCGGGAGTTCCTGGCCCAGGCCGGCTTCCGCCGGGTTTTTATTTATGGCGGATTCGATATGGCCCCATATGACCGGAAGCAGTCGCGGCGCCTGATCGTGGTGGCCGAGAAATAGAGAGACAATACAGGGACCTGCTGCCCCAGCGATGGCCCGGTCACAGACATGTAAAGAAGGAATTACCAGTTCGAGGGCCGAATGATATAATATGACCTTTTGTTGCTTTCGGATATTTGGTTTCCGAAGCTTTACCGGTGTCGCCTGGAGCCGCTAAGGTATGGCGATCAGGTTCTCGGCGTTGCTGGAAACGGCGGCGCGTATTCTTTTATACATGACCGCTAAAAATCGAAACTTGTCCAGAAAAAGAGGAAATGGTCACCACAGCGTCGAAATAGCAATTATCGACCTGTTGTTACTTTCGGAGAGTGCACCCGGTCGTAAAGCACAAGGGGACGGTCTCTTGTGCTTTTCCTATAATAAAAACGGCCCTGGTCCGGTCGCCTGAAGCCATCAGGTATGGCGACCCACCAGGCTCTCCCTGGGCGTTGCTGGAAACGGCATCGTTCTTTTGTTTTATATAGATGACTTGAGTAAACAAGCACCGGCCATATTCTCCTCCACGCGGTCCACCCGGTGGGCTCAGGGTGAATCAGACAAGGTTAGGCCACCAACGGCCCAATCCCGCATACCGGGAGATTTTGCTATAATGGACTTAACGATGGTACGCTAAAGGAAGCTGTGGGAACGGTCCGTAAGTTTCCCATTGGCTATTTCGGAATGATGCGAAGGGACCGCCCCCCGCTTCGGTTATTTAAAAAGGAGGATGAGGGGAAATGATGAAGGTTGTCTATCATGAGGACTATAATCAGCTTTATACGTCCGATCCCGCTGCCGCCCCGGGGAGAATCCAGGCAGTGGTGGCCGCCCTGCATGGAAAGGTGACCTGGGTCAAGCCCGAGCCGGCCAGCGAACTGGATATCCTCCAGTGTCACACCCCGGAACACATTAAGTCGGTGGACTGGGAAAAAGTCTACGACATCGCCGCCCTGGCCGCCGGCGGAGCCATCATGGCTGCCGAGATCGGCCTGACCGAACCCTGTTTCGCCCTTATCCGTCCGCCCGGGCACCACGCCTCCCGGGACTGTTCCTGGGGCTTCTGCTATTTCAACAACATGGCCATCGCCATCGACAAACTCTACCGTCAGGATAAGATCAAGAAGGCCTTCATCCTGGACTTCGACCTCCATTTTGGCGACGGCACCGTGGATATCCTGGGCACCCGCTCCTATATCACCATCCGCAACCCCTCCGGTCATAAACGAGCCGACTACCTGAAAGAGGTGGAAAAGGCCCTGGCGGAGACCGACGCCGACCTGATCGCCGCTTCGGCCGGGTTCGACAACGCCGAGAAAGACTGGGGCGGGTTATTGAAGGCCGAGGATTACACCACCATGGGCCGGTGGATGCGGGAGGCCGCCCAGCGCAACCAGGGCGGCTGCTTCGGCATCCTGGAAGGCGGCTACAACCACGCGGTGCTGGGCCAAAACGTGCTGGCCTTTATTGAGGGACTGGTCGGGAAGTAGGGAAGAGGCAATGACGGGGGCCTGTCCCCAAGTTATTCGGATACCGCGCTTGCTCGTGGCGGCGGAGAAACAAGAACCGCCGCAGCATTAGAACCGGCGGCGAGAGCGGGGTCTCATGGGGAGCCCGAAGGTCAGCAGCCATGGTGCGTCCCAAATTGTGAGCGCAAAGAGGAAAAACAATACAATTGGTCGAATACCACAGAATAGTATTCTTGTTCGGGAATAATTATTGGTCGCCTGGAGCCATGCAGGTATGGTGACAATATCCACCTTTCCCCGGCGTTGCTGGAAACGGCAGCGCTGTTTTATTTCTGAAATCAAAACCGGCGCAATCCCCCAATATACCGGGCGGGGGACTTAAGCAAGTAAAAAGCTTCAACCCGGCAGATTTGGCACAGTCTGCAGCTCGATCCAGGTAGACAGGGATCTGGCCAGCACCTGACCCGATGCGTCGTAAAGGGCGGTTCCGGACTGGGTTTTGCGTCCCTGCCCGGAGATATGCCAGCCCATGATGATATAGGGTCGTCCGGCGGGGACGGGAGCGGAGATATCGGCTGCCATCCGGCCCAGAACCACCACCCGCGCCTTGTCCATCTGACAGACCCAGGCGCCGGGGCAATCCAGCGCCGCCCAGATCATTTCCGCCGGCACCAGGCCCCGGCTATCCGCCAGGGAGGAGTCCGGGACCCATATGTCGGCCAAACCGCCCGCAGCCAGCCGGCGGTTGGCGAATATCCGCAGTCCGTCTCCGGCGGCCCGTTCGGTACCGCATACAAAACATCCATGATACCAGATTCTCTCCGTAATATCCTGGTCCGCCGGGGTATTCATGACCTGCTCCAGGGTCGGCGGATCAGGTACCGTGATCTCGCCCGCCCACGGTTTTCCCGAGGCCACCGGGATCTCCCCGTCCATCAGAAATACCTGGCCGTCATCACCGCGGGTGACGGTCAAAGGCGTATCCAACCGCGGCGGGCTGTGCAGGGTGACCTCGGCGGGGTTGCCGGTATACCGGGCCAAAAGGCCGCAGGCATAGCCGCCGTTGGCCGAATCCGGAGGACCGGAGAACCTGCGGTCGATATATATGGTGCTTATCGCTGATCCCTCCCTCTGCCTGCCAGTAAAGTCCAAATTGGCAGCCGTCGTTATGCCCAGTTTAACACGAATCGGAACCGGTGGCGAAATCGAAGATTTGGGGCGCCGCGGCCGATCAGGGGGAGATTCGGAGGTCAGCGGCCATGGCGGGACCTAAATGATGAGCGCCAAAAGGAAAAGCAAGGCATTGACGGGCGGGTGGTACAGATGATAGAATCGGTGTTACAAAACTATAAACCGATGAGCAAGAGAAGTAGGTAGGGGAAGGTACCCCAGAGAGCCGCGGCGGGTGGGAATGCGGCATGCCGGAACATACTGAATGGACTTGCGAGGGCAGTCCGAAATCTCATGAGAGTAGGCGCTGACGGGAACCCTGTCCGTTATCAGTAGGGTGCATATGATAGTATGCAAGACAAGTGGGCGATTTATCGTCAATTTGGGTGGTACCGCAGAAGTGTAGGCTTTTGTCCCAGTTATGGAGACAAAGGCTTTTTTTATTGGGCACGCACTTTATCGCCCATTACATCAAAAAGGAGCGCTAAATATGGCAAAAGGACGGTTTGGAATCCATGGCGGCCAGTATATCCCCGAGACCCTTATGAATGCCATCATCGAGTTGGAAGAAGCCTATCATCGTTATAAGAACGATCCCGATTTCCAGGCCCAGTTGGACGGGCTGCTGAAAAACTACGCCGGCCGGCCTTCGGCTCTGTACTACGCGGAGAAGATGACCCGGGATCTGGGCGGGGCCAGGATCTATCTCAAAAGGGAGGACCTCAACCATACCGGGTCCCACAAGATCAACAACGTTCTGGGCCAGGTGCTGCTGGCTCAGAAGATGGGCAAGACCCGGGTCATCGCCGAAACCGGCGCCGGTCAGCATGGAGTGGCCACGGCCACCGCGGCGGCCTTGCTGGACATGGAGTGCGATATCTATATGGGCCGGGAGGACACCGATCGCCAGGCCCTCAACGTTTACCGGATGGAGCTGTTGGGAGCCCGGGTGCATGAGGTCACCAGCGGCACGCAAACCCTGAAAGATGCGGTAAATGAGACCATGCGGGAATGGAGCGCCCGGGTCCGGGATACCCATTATGTGCTGGGTTCGGTGATGGGGCCGCATCCGTTTCCCACCATGGTGCGGGATTTCCAAAGCATCATCGGCCGCGAGGTGCGGCAGCAGATACTGGAGGAGGAAGGCCGGTTGCCGGACGCCCTGCTGGCCTGTGTGGGCGGGGGCAGCAATGCCATGGGGCTGTTTTATGATTTTATCGGTAACGCCGGGATCCGCCTGATCGGCTGTGAAGCGGCCGGGCAGGGGATCGACACCGACAAGCACGCCGCCACCATGACCACCGGAACGGTGGGGATATTCCATGGGATGAAATCGTATTTCTGTCAGAATGAGGAAGGTCAAATTGCCCCGGTCTATTCGATCTCCGCGGGGCTTGACTACCCGGGGATCGGCCCCGAGCATGCCCAGCTGGCTGACTCGGGCCGGGCGGAGTATGTTCCGGTCACCGACGAAGAGGCGGTGCAGGGATTCGAATACCTGTCCCGCACGGAAGGCATCATCCCGGCCATCGAAAGCGCCCATGCGATAGCCTATGCGCGCAAACTGGCGCCGGAGATGGGCCGGGACCAGATCGTGGTGGTAAATCTGTCCGGCCGCGGCGATAAGGATGTCGCCGCCATCGCACGCTATAGGAGGGTGGAAATATATGACTAGGATAGAGCAGGCCTTCGCCGGTGGAAAAGCCTTTATCCCGTTTATCACCGCCGGTGACCCTGGTTTGGAAGTAACTGAACAACTGGTGCTCAAGATGGCGGAGGCGGGTGCGGACCTCATTGAGCTGGGCATCCCCTTTTCCGACCCGGTGGCGGAAGGGGTAGTCATCCAGCGGGCCGATGAGCGGGCCCTGGCCGCAGGTACCACCATCGACGGTGTATTTGCCATGGTGAGCCGGGTCCGGGCGACCTGCAGCGTCCCCCTGGCCTTCATGACCTATGTCAACCCGGTGTTCACCTACGGGGCCGGCCGCTTCCTGCAACGGTGCCATGAAACCGGCATCGACGCACTGATAGTGCCCGACCTGCCCTTTGAAGAGAAGGGAGAACTGCTGCCCTATTGCCAACAATACGGGGTCGAATTGATTTCCCTCATCGCGCCCACTTCCGGGGACCGCATCCGCATGATCGCCCGGGAGGCCCGGGGATTCATCTAATGTGTATCCTCGATGGGGGTGACCGGGGTGCGCCAGAATATCAGCACCGAGGTGGGGGAGATGGTCAGACTGGTCAAGAAAACCCGGGATATTCCCTGCGCCATCGGTTTTGGCATATCCACGCCGGAGCAGGCGGCGGAAATGGCGCGTCTGGCCGACGGGGTCATCGTGGGTAGTGCCATCGTAAAAATGGTGGAACGATATGGGACCGAGTGTGTGCCCCACGTGGCCGAATATGTGCGCAGCTTCAGGGAGGCCATGGGGTCAGGGATGTCGGTTCGGGATAACTGATAAAGTCGCTCCTTTCTAAAATCAGCTATGGTTTTGAAGTCGGGTCTGCCGTCCCCTTGATAGTCAGTTCGCGGATCGGCAACCCCTCCCCTCATACCCAGAACAGAGGGTATTTTCGATGAGGACTGACATTATTCAACAGCACCGCCACCAATACGACCACCGCAGCAATCGGCCACCAGCTGGGATTCCCGAATTGAAGGGCAATAACCGCAGCCAGCGCTGACATTAGA